>JBDLSS010000182.1:0-4742 GCA_039799345.1 Pseudomonadota bacterium | reverse complement strand
CCTTTATTGCGCTTGTTTGCAAAACATCATTTGCTGGATACGGTGGCGTGTGAACAATTGAGCGAAGCTTATCGCACCTATCGTACGGAAACGCATCGTTTGGCCTTGCAAAATCAGCCCGCACTGGTGAATCCTGATATTTTTGTCGAACACCGCAGTCATGTGGGTTTATGGTGGGGGCAGATTATGGAAAACAAGGTTTAACATAATAGGATGTATCTACGAAAGGAGGCGCATCAATCGAGGTTCACAGTTTTTACTCGAATGATGCGCGTTCCTCAGCACATCCTATTGGTAGTTAACCTGAGTTCGGTATAGAACCAATTTGAAATCATTAGCCTGATAAAACATAGTTAAGATAACTTTAGTAGAAAGAATTATCTGAATCAGGATTTACGGGATTAAATAATTTTCAGCATTAAAAATAAGTGAATTAATCCTGTTTAACTCGGGTAATTCTATAAATTCTGATTCAGATAATCAAAAGGTTGCGGTAATAAGTTTAAGTAAAATATTAGTTACAACTTATTAATTTTAAAAATATTATTCTTGTTATGGGCTATCATGGCAGTGGTACAGTTACGCCACCACACTCTGCTGATAATATTTGGTAATATCGGCTTCACTGACCCGAGTCAAAGCATCTTCGGGCAATATCGATAACAATTCCCACGCCAAATCTAGCGTTTCCAAAATCGTACGATCCGTATTTTCCCCTTGCCCAATAAAACGCTTTTCAAAAGCTTCTGCAAACTTAAGATAACGCCGATCATTTTCTGCCAACTCTTCAGCACCAATAATAGAAGCTAAATTTCGCACTTCTAACGCGCGAGTATAAGCAGCATACAGTTGATTGGTGACACGCGCATGATCTTCACGGGTGAAATCTTTGCCGATACCATCTTTCATTAAACGCGATAAGGATGGCGGCACATTCACAGGCGGATAAATTCCTTGATTATGCAATTCGCGGCTCAGCACGATTTGCCCTTCGGTAATGTAGCCTGTTAAATCAGGAATCGGGTGGGTAATATCATCGCTGGGCATACTGACCACGGGCACCATCGTGATTGAACCATGTCGATTTTTAATCCGTCCTGCGCGTTCGTAAATTTCTGCTAAATCGGAATATAAATAACCGGGATAACCTTTGCGGGCGGGCACATCGCCTTTAGCGGTCGCGACTTCGCGCAGGGCTTCCGCGTAATGGGTCATGTCGGTGATAACGACTAACACATGTCGATCCAATTCAAATGCCAAATATTCCGCAGCGGTCAATGCCGTGCGCGGCAAAATGAGGCGTTCCATCGGCGGATCGTCTGCCAAATTGATAAACATCACCACATTATTTAACACGCCGCTGCTTTCAAATTCTTCCTGAAAAAAACGCGCATCGGCATAAGAAACCCCCATCGCCGCAAACACCACCGCAAATTGAGATTCTTGCCCCGGTAATTTGGCTTGGCGCACGATTTGGGCTGCGAGCCGATTGTGTGGTAAACCTGAGCCTGAAAAAATCGGCAATTTTTGCCCACGCACTAAAGAATTTAGCCCGTCAATGCTGGAAATGCCCGTTTGAATAAATTCACTGGGATAAGCGCGTGCCGCAGGATTCACCGAAGAGCCGTTGACATTGCGCTTGAGGCTGGAAATCAGCGGTGGGCGATTATCGCGGGCTTGCCCTACACCACTGAACACGCGCCCTAAAATATCGGGGGACAATGGCAATTCAAAGGGTTCTTCTAAAAAACGCACCCACGTCGTTTCTAAATCTAAATCTTGCGTGCCTTCAAAAACCTGAACTAAAACCACTTCTTGACTGGTGCTGATGACCTGTCCGTTGCGGGTGCGTCCTTGATAATCACGCACTTGCACGCGATCCCCAAGTGCGATATTGGGCACGCCTCGTAAAAATAGCAGTGCGTCGCGGGCGGCGGATGCCATACGATATTCAATTGCTTTCATCGAGATTCCTGCCAGTGAATGCTTTCATAAAACTAGAAATTATGCAGTGTATTTTTTTAACTATTTGATTTTAATAGGTATATTATTATGCAGCGTACAATATTTATTCATTGTAAATAAATGAATGATGAGTTCAACTGCGTAATGCCTGAGAGATTTATATTCGCTTATCTTAAACTCATTGCCTTTTTAGCACTACCAAATATTTCAGGCGAAAAAAACGGGTGCCGAAGCACCCGCAATGCTACTGACGAGACAAACGGTTAAGTCAAACGAGAATAAGCCATTTCGCCATGTTGATTTAAGTCTAAGCCTGCTTGTTCCTCTTCTTGATCCACACGCAGACCCATGACTAACTTAATGATAGAGGCGATGATCAGCGTACCAACCACAGCAACCGCAATTGCAACACCCACACCAATCAGTTGTTTTACTAATAATTCAGTGCCACCGTTGTAGAACAAGCCATCAGCACCCGCACTGTTCACGGCTTTGGTTGCAAAAAGACCCGTGGCAACCGCGCCAAAAGCTCCACCCAAACCATGCACCCCGAAAGCGTCTAAAGAATCGTCATATCCAAAAGAATGTTTCAGGCGGATACCCAACAAGCACACAATGGAAACCCCGAACCCAATCGCTAACGCCCCAATTGGATTTACGAAACCAGAAGCAGGGGTTATTGCAACTAAACCAGCCACTGCACCCGTTGCCAAACCCAAAGCGGTCGATTTTTTATACATAATCCATTCAATTAAAACCCAAGTTAAAGCAGCCGTTGCCGCAGCAATGTGGGTCACCACGAAAGCACTCACAGCTAATTCATTAGAAGCAATTGCAGAACCTGAGTTGAAACCGAACCAACCGAACCACAATAAAGCAGCCCCTAATAAAGTAAAGGGTAAATTATGAGGTCTGGTATCATCGTTATGGCTGATTTTACGCTTGCCTAAGAGGATGGCTAAAACTAAGCCTGAGAAACCTGAGGAGATATGCACCACGGTGCCGCCTGCGAAGTCTAATGCGCCTAAATCACGTAAGTAACCGCCTTCGCCCCACACCATATGAGCCAGAGGAGAGTAAACCACCACGCTCCAAATCGTCATGAACACCACAAAGCTGCTGAATTTCATGCGTTCAGCCACAGAACCGCTGATTAATGCGGGGGTAATGATCGCAAACATCATTTGGAAAATCATGAATAATTGATGAGGCACAGTTGCGCCATAGAACGTATTAGGTGCTAAGCCCACGCCTTGCAAGAAGGCCCAATCTAAACCGCCAATGTAGGGATTGCCTTTAGTGAATGCTAAGCTGTAGCCCACCACCACCCAAATCACTGAGACCAGTGCCATAGAGATAAAGGATTTCATGAACATGTTTAAGGCATTCTTAGAACGCACTAAACCACCATAAAACAACGCTAAACCAGGTGTCATTAGTAATACTAAAGCTGAAGAAATCAGCAACCACGCGGTGTCACCCGTATTGATGGCAGACGCGGGCGCAGCAGGAATTGCCGCAGTCACTGGCGTGGCGGCAGGCATTGCTGCAGGTACAGACGTCGCAGTTGCAGCGGTAGGAGCTACCGCAGGCGTGGGGGCTGCGGTATCCGCAGTGACCACACTGCTTAACAGCATGAATGCTGCGATACCTAAACCAAAAAGGGAAATTTTTTTCATAAAGCTCTCCGAATAAGCCTCAGTTTAAAGTGAAGAAATATCGCTTACAGCGCGTCGTTTCCTGTTTCGCCAGTGCGAATCCGAATTGATTGTTCAATATTGAACACGAAAATTTTACCGTCGCCGATTTTGCCTGTATTAGCGGCTTTGGTGATTGATTCAATCACACGCTCGACTAAGTCATCGTTCACAGCTGCTTCGATTTTAACTTTAGGCAGAAAATCAACCACGTATTCTGCGCCCCGATAAAGTTCGGTGTGTCCTTTTTGCCGCCCAAATCCTTTCACTTCGGTGACGGTAATCCCTTGCACACCAATATCCGACAGTGCTTCACGGACATCATCCAGTTTAAAGGGTTTGATCACTGCGACTACCATTTTCATAGCTATGCTCCTGATGCGGCTAAATTAAGCAATTAGAAAGTTTTCTTAAGCATGGCAACGAATTGGCTCTTTGCCCATTCATTGTCTTTAAGACTGGTATTGACGTATTGCAGGCTAACCGTAAAGTTTTGGGGCAAGGCATAGTTAATCCCTAACAAATAATCGGTATAGCTGCGTGCCAAAGCGGAATTGTTAAATTGTTGGCGGGCGACGTGAGCGACTAAGCTAAAATCATGAGGTAACTTGTAGCCTGCATTGAGTTCGTAATAACTGGCTTTCCCAACTTTACCGAAAAATTCAGGAGAATAGGAGTATTTAACCCCTAAATCTAAATCTTTGTAGGTGTAATTTAAACCAACATTGCCCTCGGTGAAGGCATAATGTAAATCTTTACCTGAACTGGGATAAGCATAGTGAATGAAGCCTACGGTGTAGCTCAAGTCATCACGAATTTTACCTGTATAGCCACCGTAAATATCGACTTCCATGTGTGCGCGATCTTTTTCAGCGACGGTTTCAGGTTCTAAAAACTTAACACTAGAACCCCAAACACCTAAGGAGAAACCTTTTTCGTGCGCGATGTCAAAGCCGCCTTGTAATGCCATTTTTTTATCGGTTTGAGAAATCCCACGATAGATGTAGTTGTTGGTAAAACCAACGTTTGAACTGAAGGTAAAAGGCCCGGTGGCTTCTTCAGCAGCCTGCACACTGAGGT
>JBDLSS010000181.1:0-5486 GCA_039799345.1 Pseudomonadota bacterium | reverse complement strand
GCAGATGCTTTGATTGCGGCAACAGCGGTGCATTATGAACTGATATTGTTAAGTGCTAATGATAAGCACTATTCTGTACTTTCGGATTTAAAACTGGAAGTTTTTCGTCCATGAGCGTTAAAATCAAAAAAGCTGAAATCTATTACGCTCGCATTGAGAAAGGTTTAACGCGAGAGCAAAAATTATGGTTTTTGGAAGCAAAACAGCATATTTTCAATATTGATTTAAAACGCATTTTTTCTGATATTAAAAATAATTGGCTGACCGATGGTTTAGAAGCAGATTTTGATACTTTTACGCCTATTGGTTCAAAAGAAGGCAAAGGCACTGAAAATCAAGCACAAGGCGTGATTTTTAAAACTTATAGCAATGGCGTGAAAACAAATCGTGATGCTTGGGTTTATAATTTCAATGCTGAAGAGCTTGCTCAAAATATGCGTTTAGCTATTGAAAATTATAATGAACATGTTTTTAAATATGCGCGATTAGAAACAGCTCAAAATATTGATGATTTTGTAACTTATGATGATACTAAACTAAGCTGGTCTGAATCATTAAAAGCCAGTTTAAAACGTGCTAAATATGCTGAATTTCAAAAAGAAAATATCAGGGTTTCTCTTTATCGCCCATTTTCAAAACAATTTCTTTATTTTGGCAGAATGTTTAATGAGCGGGTTTATCAGTTTCCTAGTATTTTCCCAATTTCAGAAACTGAACAAGAAAACAGGGTGATTTGTGTAGCAGGTGTAGGCGACAGAAAAGGTTTTGGTTGTTTAATCACAAATTCAATATCTTCTCTTGATTTAGCTTTTGAAAAATCTCAATGTTTCCCCTTTTATATTTACAACGAAGACGGCAGCCATCGCCAAGAAAACCTCACCGATTGGGCATTAAAAGACTATCAAGTCCACTATGCTGATGAAAAAATTAGCAAATGGGATATTTTCTATTATATTTACGGCTTACTGCATCATCAAGGCTATCGCGACAAATACGCCGCCAACTTAAAACGCGAACTTCCCAGAATTCCAAAACTCAAAGAATTCTGGAAACTCAGCCATGCAGGCAAAAAACTCGCAGAATTACACTTAAATTACGAAACTCAAAAAGAATATCCCCTGCAAATTCAAAGTAATGGGAAAATTGATTGGCGCGTCGAAAAAATGCGTTTTAACAAAACCGCGATTAAATACAACGACAGCCTCACTTTAAGTGGCATTCCTCCCGAAGCTTTGGAATATAAATTGGGCAATCGCTCGGCACTGGATTGGATAATCGACCAGTATCAAATCAGCACCGACAAACGCAGCGGAATTACCAACGACCCGAATAATATTGAGGATGAAGGCTATATTGTTAAATTAATTATGAAAATTGTGACGGTGAGCGTGGAAACGGTGGGGCTGGTGAAAGAAATTAGCGCGTGTGAGTTGTAAACAAGCCCCTAAATCCCCTAAAGAGGACTTTAAAAGACAAACAACTTTTGTGTTTAACCCCCTTTAGGGGATTTAGGGGCGCAGTTAAAGGGAGTAAAAAATACTTTGGGGCTTTCATCGTATTCCCTTCCTAATGGAAGTAGTGATAGCATTGTTTATCCACAATATTTTCCCACTTATAAAAAACCGCTTATTCTGCAAAAAAATTCGTTCTTATACCAAAAAGTCAACTTAGCTTATATTAGCAGACAGGTTTTGAACTGTATTACCCAAAAAAAACTTATCGAATCCATATTTTTTAAGGACTTATGAAAAATGAAAATTGCTGACAATATCACCCAACTGATTGGACACACGCCTTTAGTACGTGTTAATCGCCTTGCCGCAGATTTACCCGCCCAAGTTGTTGCCAAACTGGAATATTTTAATCCCGCCCATAGCGTGAAAGACCGTATTGGTGTGGCAATGATTGAAGCGGCTGAACAAGCTGGTTTAATCAATGCTAACACCCATATCGTTGAACCCACCAGTGGCAATACAGGCATTGCGCTTGCGATGGTTTGCGCTCAACGCGGTTATCAATTGACTCTCGTCATGCCCGAGACCATGAGTAAAGAACGTCGTAAATTATTGCGGGCTTATGGCGCAAATTTAATTTTAACGCCAGGTCCTGCGGGTATGGGCGGTGCAATTGCCAAAGCTAATGAATTAGCCGCAGAAGACAGCAATGTTTTTATTCCCCAACAATTTGAAAATCCCGCTAATCCTGAAATTCATCGCCAAACCACAGCGGAAGAAATTTGGCAAGATACCGATGGGGAAGTGGATTTTTTAATTTCTGGGATTGGTACAGGCGGCACGATTACAGGCATTAGTGAAGTGATTAAAGCCCGTAAACCCAGCTTTAAAGCGATTGCAGTCGAACCTGATGCCTCGCCCGTGCTTTCCACTGGCACAAAAGGTCCGCATCCGATTCAAGGTATTGGCGCGGGTTTTGTCCCTAAAATTTTGAATACTCAAGTTTATGATGAAATCATTCGTGTCACTGCCGATGACGCCTTTAATTTGGCACGTCGGGCGGCAACAGAAGAGGGCTTATTGGTGGGGATTTCTTCAGGAGCGGCATTGTGGGCGGCTTTGGAAATTGCAAAACGTCCTGAAAATACAGGGAAATTGATTGTGGTGATTATTCCTTCTTTTGGGGAGCGTT
Source organism: Pseudomonadota bacterium (assembly GCA_039799345.1). Lineage (GTDB taxonomy): Bacteria > Pseudomonadota > Gammaproteobacteria > Beggiatoales > Beggiatoaceae > JAQTYU01. Next base: position 2,840 of record JBDLSS010000181.1, on the reverse strand, counting down.
ATCTTTCAACAGCACTTTATGCACATTTGGATGATGCCACGGTCTAATCAAATCTTCTTGTACTGAAAACACGCCCCAGCACCATAATTAATTGGTTTTTCTACAAATATTAGAAGCACTTATCTCATTTCTGTACAAAATACCTGCCTCATCGCTCCAACGACGAGAATTTTATAGGCTTATCTGAGATCATTTGAGTTCCTTGTAGAGAGTGGGGCGTGGTTAAAATCCCTAAAATTTACTCGTCATAAAAATAAAAAAAGCCCTGATTCGTCAAATCTGTCAACAATGCCACAAATTCCGCATTTTCCGACAAGGACTTTTCCAAGTCTGCAAATGGAAAATCGCGTTGTTGCGACAATAAGGGCGCGGCAAATGCCAAAGAAGGTGACAAAGGAATTGCCTGCCCTTCTGCAAACAAGGTGACATTTTCCCCATCGCGCAGAAACATCATACGCGCCGCGCGCCGCATAAAACCTGCGCCTTTGTACTCTTCCAACCATTCGATGCTGTCAAATTCGGGGTCAGGACATTCATAATCACTGCCGCCACGGCTTTGGCTGATAAACTGCCCAAACCATTGGTTAATACTATGATTATCCAAAGATAAACCGCGAATAATTTGCTGAATTTTTTCCAAAGCCTGCGGCGTAATTTCACCATTATCCTTGGGTAAAGTCAGCTCAGGGTCGGTGTAACGCAAATCCTTGTCCATTTGCGCCGTCACATTTTGCACATAATCATTCAACATTTCGGTGTGCGTGGGCGCGAGAAACCCAATCGAAAAGGTCATACATTCTTCTAAAGCCACGCCGTGATGCGCCACATTCGGGGGCAAATACAACATATCGCCGGGGGCTAAAATCCAAGTTTCTTCGGCTTGGAATTTTTTCAGAATTCGTAAATCCAAATCAGGCAAAAACTCGCCCACTTCGCGACTAATCTGCCAACGCCGTAAGCCTTTTGCTTGCAACAAAAACACGTCGTAACTGTCAATATGCGGCCCGACTGAACCGTGTTGCGGCGCGTAGCTGATCATCAAATCGTCAACCCGCCAACTGGGCACGAAATTAAATAAATCTAAAATATCCGCAATTTCAGGCACATGACGATTCATTTCTTGAACTAATAAAGTCCAATGGGTTTGTGGCAAACGGCTAAAATCTTTTTCCGTGAACGCGCCATTGCGCAATTGCCACGGGGTTTTGCCGCCCTTTTCCATGATAATCCGCGATTCAACGTGATCTTCGCAAGCAAGCCCCGCCAATTCATCGGGACTAATCGGGCTTTCAAAATTGGGAATTGCTTGGCGAATTAACAGCGGACGTTTTTGCCAATAATCACGCAAAAATTCCTCTACAGACATTCCAAGGGAGATTTTCATAAAATACCCCGCAAACGTTTTGGTAAATCATGGGTTTGTTGCGCCGCATTGCCAATATAAGTGGCAGGACTCAACGCCAACAAGCGCGTTTTTTCAGCTTCAGGAATCGGCAAGGTTTGAATAAAGGCTTGTAAACGCGGTTGGTCAATGCCTTGACCTCGTGTTAATTCTTTCAGCTTTTCATAGGCTTCGGGCACGCCATAACGCCGCATCACGGTTTGAATCGGTTCTGCCAATACTTCCCAAGTATTGCCCAAATCATCGGCAACGCGATCCGCATTGACCGCTAATTTGCTCATGCCTTTTAAGCAAGATTCGTAAGCAATCACGCTGTATGCCGCGCCCACGCCCACATTACGCAACACTGTGGAGTCGGTTAAATCGCGTTGCCAGCGTGAAATCGGTAATTTATTAGCGAGATGGTGTAATACCGCGTTGGCAATGCCTAAATTACCCTCGGCATTTTCAAAGTCGATAGGGTTGACTTTGTGCGGCATGGTGGAAGAACCGATTTCGCCCGCGATGGCTTTTTGTTTAAAATAGCCGATAGAAATGTATGACCACACATCGCGGCAGAAATCTAATAAAATCGTGTTAAATCTTGCCTGCGCATCAAAAAATTCTGCAATATAATCATGCGGTTCAATCTGAGTGGTATAAGGATTGAAACTTAAACCCAAAACATTTTCCACAAAATTTTGGGCGACGTTTTCCCAGTTGATTTCAGGATAAGCGGAAATGTGGGCATTGTAATTGCCGACCGCGCCATTGATTTTCCCCAATAATTTCACACTGGCGACTTGCTGGCGTTGACGCTGCAAACGGTAGGCGACGTTGGCGAGTTCTTTGCCCAAAGTGGTGGGCGAGGCGGGCTGTCCGTGGGTGCGCGACAACATCGGCATTTCGGCATAAGCGGCGGCGAGTTTGCTGATGACGGTGATCAGCGCGTCCATTTGGGGGAGCAAGACTTCATTACGCACATCGCGCAACATCAAGGCATAGGATAAATTATTGATGTCTTCCGAAGTGCAGGCGAAGTGGATGAATTCGCTTAAGTTTGCCAATTCGGGCACGGCGGTGAATTTTTCACGCAGGAAATATTCCACCGCTTTCACGTCATGATTGGTGGTACGTTCAATGGTTTTGATGCGGGCTGCGTCGGCTTCGGAAAATTCACTTAAAACTTGTTGCAATAAATTCTGGGCAACGCTGCTGAAAGCGGGCACTTCGGGAATTTGGGCGTGGGCGGCTAAAGTTTCTAACCAGCGCACTTCGACAAACACGCGATAACGAATTAAACCAAATTCGCTGGTAAAAGGGCGCAAAGGCGCGGTTTTGCTGGAGTAGCGTCCATCAATGGGGGAAATAGCGGTTAAGGCAGAAAGTTCCATAGATTTGATTATTCTGTGAGTTAGTAGAGTAATAGGAAATTTGGGGAGGTGAAGACAAAAATATG
>JBDLSS010000180.1:0-3018 GCA_039799345.1 Pseudomonadota bacterium | reverse complement strand
TTGCCTTGATGCCGTTTTTATTGTGGGCAGCGTTTCGCTTTGGCTTGCGGGAAACTCTGCTGAGTATGTTGTTGTTGGCGGTGATTGCGGTCGGTGGCACGTTGCAGGGAAAAGGGCCCTTTTCGGGCTATTCCACGTATGAATCTTTGCTGTTGCTGCAAGCGTTTATCGGGGTGATGGGCATCATGGCGTTGTTTCTGACGGCGGTGATTAGCGAGCGCAGTGCTTTGGAAAAGCATTTGTATGACGCGAATTTCATGTTAGAACAGCGTGTGCTAGAACGCACCGAAAGTCTGCGGCGCAGCACGGAAAAATATCAAAGCATTTTTGAAAATGCGATTGAAGGCATTTATCAGGTTGCGCCTGATGGCATGGTGCTGAATGCGAATCCTGCCTTAGCTAAAATGTTTAATTATCCCACGCCGCAAGCATTTATCGAAGCCATGCCCTGTATTGAAACTTTATATGTCGATGCTTTGCAGCGCAATGTGTTGCTGCAACAGTTGCAACAATTGGGTAAGGTGCAAGGCTTTGAAATTGAAGTGTATCGTAAAGATGGCGATAGCATGTGGATTACGGAAAATAGCCGCGCGGTGCATGACCAATATGGCAGATTGCTGCATTATGAAGGCACGATGTTGGATATTACCGAGCGCAAAGAGGCGCAGGTGCAGCTTTATCAATGGGCGCATCATGACCCGTTGACGGGTTTGATGAATCGGCGTTTGTTTGAAATTCGTTTAAAACAAGCCCTTGCTCATGCTAAAAATAGCGAAAAGCAGGGCATTTTGATGTATTTTGATTTAGATGGTTTTAAACGGGTGAATGATCAGCTCGGGCATGAGTTTGGCGATGAATTGCTGAAAATGGTGGCGCAACGTTTACGCACTTGTTTGCGGGAATTGGATGTGATTTGTCGTTTGGGCGGTGATGAATTTACGGTGTTGGCGGAACATGTGGCGCGTCGGGAACATGCGGAAATTGTGGCGAAAAAGTTGTTGGCGCATATTTCACAGCCTTATGAATATCAAAGGAAAATTGCGAATGTGGGCGTGAGTATTGGGATTAGTTTTTTTGACGGTCACAGTTATGATACCAACGCGCTGATTCAGCAGGCGGATCAGGCGATGTACCAGGCTAAGCAGGCGGGGAAAGGGCGGTTTTGTTTTTATGGGGAAGGGGTGGTTTAGGGTTTACGGGATTTACGAAGTAGTAATTTATCCAACTGTCTCATTTCAATCGCTAAACGCTTATAGGCTGTTTTTACCTTGGGATTTTTCAACATTTTGGCTTTGAGTTGGGCGTGACTCAGCATATTATTTAACCTTGATAGGGCTAACAGCACGGTATTTTGATAATAATAAACATGCTATCTTTGGTTCGTAGGGTGCATAAGGCATAGCTACCATGCACCAGTGTTCCGAGTTTTCAAGCGTTAAGGTGTATGACTCTACGCTTATACACCCTACGCTTGCTAGAAAAATAACGATGCGGTCGCACCGCATCTTGAGGGTTACAGTGATGTAATATATTCCAACATTTTCTTATAGTTGGATATAGCATCCTCAAATTTAGTGTGTTGTAAATTGAGTATGATGACAGAAAGATATTCTTCATACAGAAACTGGTATATGGTTGAGTTTTGAAGATATATCTTTTCCAGTTTTTCTAGTAAAGGCGGTGAAATTGAGTAATATTCAGCTACCATTGCAACTCCTTGATTAGTCGTGAGTAAATGCTCATCTCTAAATTTTCTCAGAAAAACCAATTCATCGCATTGTTCTCCTTTACCTAAATGAGTGCAAATGGTAGTTGAAATAAAACATCCTTTTTTCTCGGGGGTACAGCTACAAGCTTTATACCCTTCGTACTCGTACATCCCAGCACCCTTGCATTTCCAGCATGTTTCATCAGTATTATCGGAGCGATATGTCCCACTCCCATTACAAACCCAGCACGTCATATAACCTTTTGCAAGGGTTCCGTATCCCTCACAACGACTACATTTTGTCCTGTGCCCAGTCCATCCCGTCCACCCATCTCCACCACAATTGGGGCATTTTATACAGTCTCTAATAGCCATCATTCGCCTCATTAAACCATTATTACATCAGCCAAAAGAAATCAACATGTTACAGTAGTACAGTGAAACACTTCACTTCAATACTAGTAGGAGTTACGCAGTTGAAATCATAATTTTTTCATTTACAATACGTTAGTATTGTGCAGTGCACAATCATGTTTCCCCAGCTGCTCGGGGTTTGTTTGTAACCCCGACCGAAACATTTAATAACGTCAGCACCAGCTAAGGTTCATCTATTGAATAATAAATGAAATAATGTTCAACTGTGCAATTCTTACCGAGATAATAAAAACTATTGACAATCTCCATACCAAAGGTAAAGAATAATGTCCAAATTAGACAGTAACCCACAGTTCAATTACCCGCACTCAGAGTATGCAATGATGTCACTCCACGAAAAAATACAATTTATGCGGACACTTAGAGGATGGTCACAAGAAGAAATGGCTGAAAAATTATCAATGTCCGTAAGCGGTTATGCGAAAATAGAGCGTGGCGGAACAGATATACCCTTATCAAGACTTGAACAAATTGCACAGATGTTAGGAATAGAATTGCAGAATTTATTTAATCCAGAAGGGAAAGTATTAATTAATTTAGGTGAAATTAACGGTGCAAGTAGTTGTTATGTTCATACTTGTAATGTTACGAAATCAGGAAAAGAATTTGAGCATGAAATAGAAAAATTGCATCTTATTGTTGAACAACAAGCTAAAGAAATTAATTACTTAAAAGAAATTATTGAATTGATGAAAAAGCGTGATTAATTAATAATTATCGCTTTAAAAAGTTGTCTGTCTTTCTAACACCTAAATGTAGTGAACATCATGTTTTTGAAAAGAGTGAAAGTCGATGATTTTAGAGTGCTTAAGAATGTAGATTTAACATTCGAGCCTGATTTTGTACCCAGCACTTTTCCATTGGGCAGTTTAAAT
>JBDLSS010000179.1:0-3432 GCA_039799345.1 Pseudomonadota bacterium | reverse complement strand
ACGGTGCAGGTTACAAACCTGCACCAGCTTCAGAAGCCATTTGAGAATTTTAATTATGCCTTTGATCATGCTCTCTCAGTCTATTCTTTAAGTTAAGATACTATATCTCGAAATTATGCGATTCCCGCCCGATAATAACCCGAAAAATCTTGCATTTTCCAAATAAGTTTTATAGTTTAACAACTATATTATTTAGAAGGATTGCCCCCTGTGCCATGAAAATCTTACAACTAAAACTCATAGCTTTTGGACTTTTTACCAATCAAACCCTCGATTTTTCTAAAGGAGAATCAGGCTTACACCTAATTTCAGGGCTGAATGAAGCGGGAAAAAGCACCAGTTTACGGGCGATTAAACACTTATTATTCGGCATTCCTGAAACCACTGCCGACACCTATCGTCACCCCGCCAATCAATTGCGGCTGGGCGCGAAATTACGCAATGTACAAGGCGAAGAATTAGACATCATCCGCCGCAAAGGGCGCAAACAAACCTTATTTGATGCCAACGAAGAGCCATTAAATGAAGCCGTATTATCGCGTTATTTAGGTGGGATTAATGAAGCGCAATTCAGTCATTTATTTTGCCTAGATCACCCACGCTTACTACAAGGCGGACAAGATTTACTCACAGGTGGCGGCGATGTGGGCGAAAGCCTATTTGAAGCAGGCACAGGTAGCTTCGGTTTACACGAAGTGCTGGCAAAATTAGACCGTGAAGCCGATACGATTTTCAAACCACGTGGTACTAACCCTCTATTAAATAAAAAAAAGAGAACCTACGATGAAATTTGTCAAAAACTCAATAACAGTGCTTTAGAGGCAAGTACTTGGGCAAATTTAGAACAGCGTTTAAACACGGCAAAACAACAACTCACTGACGAGAACCAACGATGGCTCAATTTACAAGCCGAATATAACCGCCTTGACCGCATCAAACGCACCAGCCCCTTATTACAACGCCATCAACAAGTGACTCAACAGCTTACTCCCCTAGAAAGCGTGGTGCTGTTACCCAAAAATGCCACCACTCGCCGCGTCCAAACCAGCTCCGAATTATCAAATGCGGAAAAACGTCAGCAACAAGCGCAACTGAGCATTCAAGAACTCGAAAATCAATTACAAAGTTTAGACATTCCGCACGCCGTGCTGGCGCAAAAACAAGTAATTGATAATTTAAGAGGACGTTTAGGCAGCCACCAAAAAGCCGCGCATGATTTACCCAAAGTTGGCACTGAAATGCGCTCCGCAGAAAGTGACGCACAAAGTTCACTGCGCCGTATTTATCCGCGTTTAAGTTTGGCAGACGCGCCCGCGCTTGCGTTGGATGCAGTGCAACGCGAAAAAATTAAACATTTGGCAGACCAAGCCCCTGCTTTGCGTGAAAAACAGCGTAATTTACAGGAAGGTCTCGACCGTCTCGCCCAACAATTGCAGCACAATCAGCACCATTTGCAACAATTGCCCGCCGTACCCGATATGACGCAATTGCGTTATGCCGTGGGACGCACTGCAAAACAACAAGACTTAGAAGAGACTTTTGCTACAGAAGACAAGGAGATGCGCCTGCTGGCGGTGAGAACAGAAGTCGCTTTGAAACAATTGCCACTGTGGGAACACAGTCTGGACGAATTGGAAAAAATCGCCCTGCCCAGCGCGGAACGCATTGAAACTTTCGATACACGATTTAAAGAAGTTAAACTCGATCAAGACCGCGTCAAAGAACGATTGCTGGAAATGCGCAGCCGTTTGCAAAATGCCCAGCAAAAACTTGAAGCCCTGCGTTATGCGGGCGAAGTGCCCACCGAAACCGATTTAGCCCACGCCCGTGAATTGCGTCAACAATATTGGCAGGCTTTAATCCAAAACCCCAGTGTAGCCACACATTATCCCGTGTTTGAAGAAGCAATGTTATGCGCCGATGAAATTGCGGATCGTTTGCGCCGTGAAGCAGGGCGAGTGGCAGAACAGGCAAACTTATTGGCAGAACAAAGTATTGCACAAGCAGAAAAAGAAAAAATTACCAGCAAATGGCACTTGTATAATGAAAATTTAGCAGCTTTGCAAAGCGAATGGGAAAGTGAGTGGGACATGTTGTCCGTCAAACCCTGGACTCCGCCCGCAATGCGGACTTGGCTGCATGAGTGCTTAAAAATTCGTGAGCAAATTAATGTATTACGTGAACGCCGCCAACAACTTGCCAGCCGAGAATTGTTGATAAATGAATTGCGTGCCAGCTTGCAGCAGGCTTTGCAAAAACTGCCAGATAACCAGCATTGGGAGTTAGAACGCCTTGCCGATTTATTGGCTTACAGCGAACAATATCTTGCCAAGACTGAACAATTGCAGCGGCAACATGCAGAATTAAGCCAAGAAATTCAACGTCTCAGCCAAGAACAACAGCAATTTGTCCAGCAACAAGAACAGACAACGCAAGCCTTGCAAACTTGGCAAGCGGCTTGGCAACAAGCATTAGAACCTTTGCAATTGCCCGCAGACACCCCTGTGGAAACGGCGCGTAATGTATTGGAAAGTCTTGATCAAGTCTTAGCCAAATTGGAAAAAATCGAAAGCTTTCGGCGTAGAATTGAACGCATGGAAGAAGATGCTCTGAATTTTCGTAGCGAAGTCGCGCAGTTGGTGGCAACGATTGCACCGCAGTGGGCGACTGAAAGCGTGGAACAAGTGATTCCTTTGCTCGCCAAACAAGCCAGCCAAGCGGAAAAAGATGCGACCCGCGCCGAACAATTGCAGCAGGCTTTGCAAACCGAACGCGCTCGCCAAGCCGAGGCAAATCGGGCAATTGAAATGGCAAAAACTGAATTACAAACTTTGCTGACGCAGGCGCGTTGCAGCGAAGTGGAGGCTTTGGAACAGGCAGAGTCAGCTTCGATACAAAAGAAAGATTTACAGCGTAAACAGACGGAACTGGAACAGCAATTGCTAGAACTGGGTGAGGGCGCATCTTTGGAAGAGTTAGCAGCCGCTGCCGTGAGTGTGGATAAAGACCAACTTGGGGCGCAATTGCAAAGTTATTTAGAACAAATTCAGGCGGTTGAACAAGTACGTTCTGAATTGGATCAGCGCGTCGGGGGTTTGAATAACGAATTAAAGCGCATGGATGGCAATGCGAATGCCGCCCTGGCTGCGGATGAAGCACAGTCGACATTGGCAGAAATTCAGGAATTAAGCACCCGTTATATGCAGGTGCAACTGGCGGCGCGGGTGTTGCGTAAGGCAATTGAGCGGTATCGTGAACAACATCAAGCCCCGATTGTGCAACGCGCCAGCGAGTTATTTAAACGACTAACTTTGGGTCGTTTTACCCGTTTGGAATCGGATTATACCCATGGCGATCATCCAATTTTAGTCGGGATTCGCACAGGGGAGATCGGAAGAGCACACGTCTGAACTCCAGTCACGTTCGGTTATC
>JBDLSS010000178.1:0-3184 GCA_039799345.1 Pseudomonadota bacterium | reverse complement strand
TAGGTTTTGAAAACCTAGCAGGTCTATAAAATGGGGGAACGCATTCCAATATACAACGCCCCATCTTTTCAGGCTATTGGCTCGAACTCCATACTAACTGGCGTTGTTTGGTGCTGGCATTTTCATAATAAACATCTAATAACAATTTACCCGCGCCTGCTGTGCCGTAACTTGTGCCAAATAAAGTATTAAAATTCACAACTTGCGGACTTGCCACATAAAATGCGCCGAAACCTTCGCCCGTGCCGCCCGTGGTGGAATCCAGCCAACCACCAATATTCACTCCGCTGACAAAACCTTCACCGTTCAACGCCATCCCAAAACGTCCGCGCAAATCCCCTGTTTGACTGTAAGCTTGTGCCACATAAAAACCGGGTTGTAACACGGAAGTGCTTGCGGATACCCCAAGCTTAGTTTTCACAGGGCCGTAAACCGTGTTGCGCTTACCAGCAGTGTCCACGCTGTCGATAGACACCGTGAACTGATTAACATTGTTGGTATATTCTTGCACCAATACATTCACCGCCACAGGCTGCGACAGGAAAAATGCGACAAATCCGGGAGCTGCCCCATTTTCTTTCAGCACCGCGCCTGCGGTAAAACCACCCACATTCACTCCGCTTGAAGTGTTCACCGCCAAGCCCCAGAAACCTTCTTGGCTGTTTGCTGCCAATTTTACCACTGCCACATAATAACCGCTCTGTGCCAAACTCAATTGATAGTTGCAAGTGTTTTCACCACAACTGCCACTACCGATAGTTGTGGTGGTTGTCGTCGGGGTGGTGGTTGTAGTTGTTGGGATAGTTGTCGTGGTGTTAGTCGTTGTTGTGCTGGTTGAACTGTTAGAAAACTCGCTTAACTTCACATCGATTTTGACATTCTTGCTGGATAATTGCAGAGTTTTAGCAACGCTTCCATACGTGGGATGTGAAAATGTTAATTGATAACTGCCATTGCTCAGCGGCAATCCATAGCCGCCCGCTGTTGCCGTGGTGGTTTTTTCGCCCGTGGAAACGGTAATTGTTACCCCACTTAAACCTTCGCCCGCGCTGTAAGCCGCATCTTTATTCTTATCGTCATACACCACGCCCAGCACAATCGCGCGAGAATCATCCAAATTACTGGCTAAATCCTGAGTCACATAAAACACACTGCTGCTGTCTGCGACTAAGCCAATGCCGATTTCTTTGAAATTCGCACTGAGCAAATTGATGCGATGTCCGCGCCCCGACACGCCCTCGTCAACAAATAAAAGTTTGTAAAGCTGCAAACTGTTGGCAACTGGATCGCTGCCCAAGCCGCCAAATAAGGCAATATTTTCCCCTGCAAACGAATAGTTATAGCCCGCACTAAGCATACGGGTAAAAGGTGTGCTGCCGTTGGGAGCGGTGTGCTCAAAATACCCCAAGGTTGCCATATCTTTGCTGTGCGCTCGCGAAGATTGCAATAATTTGGCATTGAAAGCCAAGGGAGCTTGGGCACTGCTGGTGAGTTTTCCATTCGTACCTTCAGTGACATCACTCATCCCTAATAAGGTTGCTTCTGCTGTGGGATTGGCTCGCGCCCGATTGATCGCTTCTAAATGCACTTGTTCTGCAATGCTCGGATCGCCATAGTCGGCAACACTGGAGGGCGAATAATACAAGGCAAGCACCGCCAAAATGGCAGCATGAAGTTTTAAAGATGACATGATGCAAGCTCCTTTGATGATTTGAATTTATAGCATAGGTAGAAAAACATTTACCTGCCACGTAAATGTCCAACTACCACCCAATGGCGATCACTCACTTCATGTAAATGTAAACGAATTAGACCTGCTGTCTGTAATTGTGCTGCCACTTCTTCGATGTTGTAGGCGGCGAGTAAAGAATGATAAAAATCATGCCGTAAAATTTTGGGTTCGTTGGCGGAATATTGCTGAACCATTATTTCTGCTTGACGGGCACTTTCGGGGCGCAACAAATCCATGACGAAAATTGGGGCGCGGGATTTGGCAACGTGTTTGATGGTTTGCCACAGTGTTTGCGGGTCGTTCAAATGGTGTAGCAATGAATTACAAATCACTGCATCATAATGTGCTGCGGGCAGTTGTGCACTGGGTAAATAAAGCGGGGATAACTTAATGCGGGTTTGTAGTTGGTATTCTTCCACTGTGGCTGTGGCATATTTCAGCATCGCGGCAGAGCCATCGATACCTTCAATTTGACATTCGGGATAACTTTGTGCAAAACGTCGACTAATATCCGCTGCCCCACAACCCAAATCTAACACTAAACCTGTGACGGGTTCATTGGCAAAATACTGGTGAAATAAATCTATGAATAAGCTGTGGGGTGCGTCAAAATCAGCTTGTGCATAAGCGCGGGCTTGTTCATCATCGTCCATTAAATCAGGTTCTGGGATGCGGTGCATAATTATTATAACTCCCTATAAAAATTAAAGATAAACCTTAACTGTGCTTCCAAATTCCGACAAAAATGCAAACATGAAAAATTTATGATGTCTTTCACATTTCAGGGGCGCAGCTAAAAAAGAGACTCTATAAATCATGAACCGCATGTTATGTAACTCGTTGCAAGCTCTGTTTGACGAGTGCTTAAAATTGGAACAAAGAGAATCGCTAAATTTTACCTTGAAAACACACGGCACGATTGAATTTTTTTAGTACAATGGGCTAAACATGAGTAAGCATGCGATTGCTTTCCAATTGCAGCAAAGTGGGAATGGCGATGAAGTATAAAATCACACATAAGACCGTCTATAGCTATAATGAAGCCGTTTCACTGTGCCATAATGAAGCACATTTGATGCCGCGTAACAGTGTCTACCAAACTTGTTTAACCAGTGAATTGATGGTTGATCCCCTACCCATTGTTCAACAGGAACGTATTGATTATTTTGGTAATCATGTCAATTATTTTGCGATTCAATCCCCACATTTAATTTTGACCATTACCGCAAATAGCTTAGTTGAAGTGACAGACCCCGGGGCGGTCGCACTTTCCTTAGATTCTCCCCCGTGGGAATATGTGCGCGATGTCCTCACCCAAGACACGAGTATTGATACTCTGAATGCGCGTGAATTCGTACTCGATTCTCATTTTGCCAGCACCGATAATAGCTTGATGGCGTTTGCGATGCCCTCATTTTCCCGAAATCGCCCGATTTTGGAAGCGACCAGCGA
>JBDLSS010000177.1:0-10125 GCA_039799345.1 Pseudomonadota bacterium | reverse complement strand
CACCACGCTGACTTGACGCTCCATTGATTGAATATTGCGTTCCGTGTTTTTGATGGTTTGTTTGAGCATGTTGACATTGCCGTTGTAGCTTTCCAAAATTTTTTCTTGGGCGGCTAATTCGTTTTCAATTTCAGCAATTTTGCCCGCAATTTCGGTGGCCAGATTTTCGTCGCCCTTATCTAAAGCTTGTTGTACATAGCCTTCATATTCGGCGACTTGCTTTTTCAGGCGATTAACTTCACGCTCCACCCCAATTTGTTCTGCCATCACTTTGGCAAGATTTTCTTTCGCCTCGTCGAGATGTTGACGTGCATCGCGCATTTCTTGATCCATAATTCGCATGGCTTGAGAATCGACAATTGCCTCGCCAACTTCTGTGCCCGCGCCCCGCAATGCGGTGAATAATTTAGTAAATAATCCCATGAGTGGCTACTCCTGATTAAAGCCGATATTCAGCCAGTTCTTCAACGGCGGTGAGGGTGTTATCGCTCAGCACATGCAATTCTTCGAGAATTTCTTCGAGTGAGGAATGCGTGGATAAAGCCCCGAAAATCACGTATTGATTGCCAATTTTGGAGAATGAAGACAAAGGCATCGGAATATTCATGCTGAGCAAAGTGTCCAACAATTCAATGCGTTTGTTGGGATCAACTTCGGCTTCCGTCCATAAATAGGTAATACATAAAATCTGGCTTTCATCAACGGTGATGTAAATCGGGAATTCTTCGCGCTGTTCCACCGTGGTCAGCAAAACATCGACTTCACCCGCTAACACTTCACTTGAAAGGCTCAATCCATTGTCTAAAATTGCGCCGTTTAAACCAACTGCCAGTTGTTGTAACTTTTGTTGGGGGGTCATTGGTGACTCCATTTTGAGGTTATAATGACATATTATGGGGTATGAGAATTTAGACTCAAGGGGGAAAAAATACTTTACTACTTATTGTTTAAATCGACACAAGGAGACGCATCAATCGAGCTTGATCAAATGATGCGCTTCGTACTTCAGCACATCCTATTAGCGTTGAATCAGGATTCAGGATGGGGTGTAATCCTGCTTTAATTCGAGTAATCCTGTAAATCCTGATTCAGACAATCCTTTTTTTGGATACAGTTTTCAAGTATAGAGTATCTACTCTTTCATTTTCCAAGAAGTGGGCACTTCGTCATGGAAAAAGATTTGATTTTTACCTTGCTCTTTCGCATAAAACATGGCACGGTCAGCATAGTTCATCAATTTGTTTAAATTACTTTCATCATCAGGATAAATCGCAATCCCAATGCTCGCAGAGACGTGAGCAATATGCTTTTCCAATTTAAACTCAAGGCGTAATTGTTCCAAAATTTTGCGGGCAACCATTTCGATGCTGTTACGATGAGACACTTCGGTTAATAACACCGTAAATTCATCGCCCCCAAAGCGCGCAATCATGTCGGTTTCACGCACACAATTTTTTAAGCGTTCTGCCACATCTTGTAACAATAAATCGCCTGTGGCATGACCATATTGGTCATTCACTGCCTTGAAACCATCCAAGTCAATGAAAAATATTGCAAATAAACGATGATGACGTTTTGCCCAAGCCTGCGCCCGCCCCAGTTGGCTGTGAAATAAAGCGCGGTTGGGTAGCTTGGTTAAATAATCATAATTGGCTAAATAACGTGCTTGTTCAATATCTTCTTGTAAACGTGAAATATCACTGAGCACTGCCATATATTGCACGGGATGTTGCTCTTCATCCATGATGGCAGAAATCGACAGCCACGCCACATAAGGCTCACCTTGTTTGCGTCGATTCCAAATTTCACCCTGCCAATGTCCTGTTTTATTAATATGTTCCCACATCTGTTGGTAATATTCTTTGCTGTGCCGCCCCGAAGCTAAAAAGCTGGTTTTCTTACCGTACAATTCTTCATTATCATAGCCTGTGATTTGGCTTATTGCAGGATTTACTTTTTCAATCACACAATTTAAATCTGTAATTAAAATCCCATCGGCGGTGCTTTCAAACACGGTACGCATTAAATTTAAATTACGTTCCGATTGACGCTGCAAAGTGGTGTCTTCAAACATCCAGATCGAGCCTTTTTCTAAATCACCCGCATCCACGGCCTTGCCCACAATGCGTGAATAAAATGAAGACTGATCTTCACGTCGCAACCAATGCCCCGCGTCGTATTCCTTGCCTGCTTGTAGCAAAGTTTGTGCGTGCTTCAGTAAATTTTGATAATCACTGGATTCCGCAAATAAATCAATCAGCGATAACTTTAAGAGCTTGTCGCTGCTGTAGCCTAACAAGTCGCAAAGCTTGTGATTGACACGTACAAAGTACGTGTTTTTCACATAAGCAATCCCAATCACACTGCTGTTGAGAATAGTTTCTAATTCGGCAATGGTGTCTTTAAATTTGCGTTCTAAGCTGTAACGTTCAGTAATGTCCGTGCCGACTGTCAAAACTAACACTTCGCCTTCTTCATATAAAAAAGGTTTTTTGACTAAGTGAAAACACCGCTCTTCACCTTTAGCCGTGGTGCAAACCGATTCGCTGGCAACCATTTGGTTTAAATCGGGAAAACTGGGGGCAGCAATCAGACAATATTCTAAATTTTCTAGCGGGTGGGTGAATTCAATTTTTTCGTGGTTGAGTAAACTATCTAAATTTGTGCCCAATAATTCCGCAACAGCTTGATTTGCAAAAATAAAATTACCAAGTTTGTCTTTAATGAAAATTAAACTCGGAATGCTATCCACCACCAAACGAATAAAATGCTGTTGATGGGCAATCTTTTCCTCAGCATATTTAGAAGCACTTACATCGCGGGTAACGGAATAAATATGTGCTTGATCAATCAATGGATAACTGTTCCATGACAGCCAGCGATAGCCGCCATTTTTGCAGCGGTAACGGTTTTCAAAATTCAGCGTAATTTCGCCTTGTTGTAGACGATCTAACATAACTAAGGTGGCTTTCATGTCCGCAGGATGCACAAATTCTAAAGCGGACTTTTCTAAAAATACGGTCTTGCTCCAGCCCAAAATGCTTTCCCAAGCAGGATTCAAGTCAATAAAATGTCCTGTAAAATCAACAATTGATTGCATATCAACCGACAGGTTAAATAGGCGATTACGCTCTTCTTCATTACGTTTACGCTGGGTAATGTCAGTGGTGGTGGTGACACGCAAAAATGAACCATTGGGCAGTTGCAAACGCCCCAAGGTAATTTGTACGGTCAAACTTTCCCCCGATTTAGTTTGTACAATCCACTCGGTGGGGATGTCTGACAGACGATTGTTTAAAAAATCTTGATGTAGTTTTAAAACATTTTTATGCTGTGAGGGCGGTAATAATTTTAAAAAATTTTCCTGTAATAATTCATCCGCACTGTAACCATAAATTTCGCAAAATGCCTGATTTACCCGCACAAAACGCCCCTGCATATCTGCAACGCATAAACCAATCGGGGTGACATCAAAAATTGCGGCTAATAAGGCTTGACTCTCAAACAAGGCACGTTCAATACTTTTGCGCTCGGTAATATCGACATAAGTCCCCACCATGCGATACGGATGTTCATCCGAATCCCATAACGCCGCCGCCCGCGCCAATACCCAACAATCATCGCCATTTTTGTGACGCATCCGATAAATACTTTCATAACGCGCCACGCGCTTGTCTAAATACGCTTCAATGTCGCCCCACATTTGCATGAAATCATCGGGGTGCACGTATTGACACAGTGCATCCAAATGGTTGGGGATTTCTGCATCTTCATAACCAAGTAAACTTTTCCAACGCGGTGAAAGATAAATTTCATTACTGCGCAAATCCCAATCCCACAATCCGTGCTGCGAGCCTTGAATGGCTAGTTCAAAACGTTCTTCACGGGCGCGTAAGGCTTGATCTAATAATTTACGTGAGGTGAATTCATTGTAGTGCGCAACCACCAAGGGAGGCGTATGTGGAAACTGATAAAGCAGTTTTTTAGAAATGAAATAATGCAGTTGTCCATTTTTATCATGCAGACAAACTTCACCAATATGGGGCTTGCCCGTTTTCAGCACAATTTCATCTTGTGCTGAAAGGTGTGCAAGTTCGGTACAATTGAATACATCATGCACAGATTTACCCAGCAAATTGGCAGAGGTTTGTCCGACAAATTGACAAAAAGCCTCATTACAAAATATATAATGCAGTTGTGCATCCTTAACCACCACTAAATCAGGATTGTGCTGCAATAAAGTATAAAAAAAATCAGAGCGGGGTTTATAGTCTTCAAGCACGGTGGCGACGGCATAGAACTGTCGTTGTGGGCTACGATTAATCACCCAATATAAATGCCGATAACCGTGGTTAGCATCACGCCAATAGCAATGAAACTGGATTTGTGTTTTAGAACCTGTGAGCAGCGCGTCAAGTTGCACGGTGATGTCTGCAAGGTCGTCGGCATCTAACCACTCAATAAAGGTGCTATGCAAGAGCTGTGCAGTACTGAGTTGTAACTGCTGTTGCCACGCGCCCGCAACTTGCACTAGCTGCGCCTCAGCATCTAAAATCGCGAACAGCCCCGCACTGTATTGAAAAAAATCTTCAGGAAATATGCTGTTCATCATCGCCCTAAACTCGTCATCCTAAAGAGTTGCCGCTTCCGTGGCACGTAGCACTTCTTCAATGCTGGTTACGCCGAGATAGGCTTTAATCCACCCATCATCACGCAAGGTTCTAAATCCCTGTTTTGCCGCCATGCGACGCATATCGCTTGCAGTGGCGCGTTGCAGCACCAAGTTTTGAATTTCAGGGGTGATATATACCAATTCGTAAATCCCCACCCGTCCCTGATAACCTGTGTGTTGACATTGGGCGCAGCCGACGGCAGCTTTCCAATTCGCGGGACGGTCTGCCAATTCTTTGGGCAAAATTTCCCGCACCCGATCCCGCACCATTACCAAGGGTTCACTGGCAACGGCGCAACTGCATAAACGTCGCACTAAACGCTGCGCCTGCACTGCGCGTACCGAAGTCGCGACTAAAAATGGTTCTACGCCCATATCTACTAAACGGGTAAACGCGCTGACGGCATCATTGGTATGTAAAGTGGACAGCACCATGTGCCCCGTGAGCGCGGCTTGAATCGCAATTTCTGAAGTTTCCCGATCCCGAATTTCCCCAATCATGATAATGTCAGGGTCTTGGCGCAAAATAGAGCGCAGGGCTTGAGCGAAGGTGTAGCCGATTTCGCTGTGCGCTTGCACTTGGGTGACACCGCGTAATTGATATTCTACGGGGTCTTCCACGGTAATAATTTTTTGGGAACGGTCGTTAATTGCGTCAAGGGCGGCATATAAAGTAGTCGATTTCCCTGAACCCGTTGGCCCTGTGACTAAAATAATGCCGTGCGGTTCGCTGATCCATTCGTTGAATAAGCGTAAATGATCGGGGGCAAAGCCAAGATGATCCAAACGGCTGGTTTGGCGTTCTTTGGGCAATAAGCGCATTACGATAGATTCACCATGTACGCCCGGCAAACAAGACACCCGAATGTCTAATTCTTGCCCGCTGACCCGAATATTTAAACGTCCGTCTTGGGGTAAGCGACGTTCCGCAATATCTAAACCTGAAATTAATTTGATCCGTGAGGCAATTGGGTTAAAGCGTTCTTTGGGTAAATTTAAATGTTCGTATAACACGCCATCTACCCGATAGCGCACGAAAAAGCTATGTTCTTCAGGTTCTAAATGTACGTCGGAGGCACGTTGATCAATCGCTTGTGAAAACATATTGTTCACAAATTCGACCACGGGCGCACCTTCTGCCAACTCGCGTAATAAATGCACATCATCGCTGTTGCCAAATCCGTCATCGTCATCATGTGCTTTTGCTAGACGATCCAGCACGCGATCTAAATCTTGGTTGCGTGCTAAATACCAAATCAGTGTATAGTGCGGAAAGCATTGGCTGAGCACTTCGTGCAAAGTATCATCAAGCGGATCGCGGGCAACACAATGAATACAATGACTTTCTTCGTCTGCCCACGCGGCAATCTCCTGATCTAGCCACCAATCTTTTTCGATGCCTGAGTTTTCAATTAATTGCATTAAGGGCGTGGCATCGGTGGGAATCTTGGCATTGTCAATCACGGGCAAGCCCAGTTGTTGCGAAAGCGTGCTGAGCAAACTGTCTTCTGAGACTGCGCCCATCCGAATTAACACCGCGCCCAATTTACCGCCAAAGCGTTGCTGAAAATCTAGGGCGCGTTGAATATCTTGGGCACTCACAAAATTTGCCTGTACTAATAATTCGCCCAAACGCGCCATTAAAAAAGGTTCGGACTGGGAAGATGCCAAGGTGCTTGCTGTCATAATTTATATTTTCACGGAATGAATACTGTGAACAGCACTACCGTTCAAATTACCTTTTGTTAAAATAGTGAAATGCGCATCCGCGCTTTTCGGGAAGAATCTCATGGATATTTTGTATTTATTAATCCCACTCTCGTTGGTTTTGGTGGGTTTTATCGTGTGGGCATTTTTTTGGGCGATTAAATCAGGGCAATTTGATGACATGGAAGGCCCTGCACATGAGGTATTAATGGATCATGATGAAATTACACAGAAAGCTGTCCCAAGCGTACCTCCTAAAACGTAAATCCTAGTCAAGCCTTCATTCTTTTGGATGATGCAGAATCCATTTGTGCGTGGGAGCGGCATTATAACACGCGTTATCCCGATGCTTAACCCTGTACTGTTTTTGTAAAACTAATTTATTTCATAAAGTTACGTCCGCTCATTACTCACATATTTTGCGGATTATCAGGGTTGAGGGTTTAGAACTGAATGATATTGGAACAAGGTTCATTGTTATTTTAATTATAGCAAGGGTGCTAGTTTTCTGGGATATTCAGAGGGATAAATCAGGATGACCGAGATTTACAACCTCGACTGAAACCTGACAGTACCGCTTGCGAACCTGCTCTGCTTGAAATCGACTAGGTTATAAGAACTGAGTCACGGATGATTAAGAACTGGCAGCTTTGGTAGGTTGGGTTGCCATCGGCAACCCAACATTACCCTAAACTTCCCCAAACATTGTATTTTTTCATTCCACATTTTCGTTGGGTTGCCGCTGGCAACCCAAGCTACAGGTTTTTACTGACACGTTTGAGAACATCAGAATAAGCTGAAACGTTACGGTGCAGGTTACAAACCTGCACCAACGTACGAGAAGTACAACCTAGTTTCAACTGCGTAACTCCTAATAGACTACAATTTATTATGTCCCAAAACCCGCCACAAATTGCCAGTTTTCCCCTGACTGATGTACTATAACGCTGTTAAATCACCGTTGCCAAACGAGAAATATATGAAAAAAGTTGGTATTTTCCTCCTGTTTTTCAGCGTGATGTGGAACTGCACCGCAGCCGAAACGCCAAAATCCAATGGACAAAGCTCCGTATTTCCCATTCCGCCCAGCGTACGCCTCGCGCCCCGTGCCCCAGAAATCTACGTCATTACTGCAAAAGACGCGCTCAATGATATTCTGTCGCGCTTTGTGCTCGACAACGAAAAACTGCTCACCCTTTGGGGCGGCAACATTCCACAATACAGCGTTGGCGACGCAGTTAGCTTGGTTCACATCGATAACCAACAACAAGCCTTGCAATTCAAACACGGACGCACCGTCAAACTTTCACCAAACATGCGCATTATTCCCGCAGAACGCACTAACAATTTATTGCCACTCGAAAAAATTCAACAATTTTTAATGCGTCCGCGTGTCGTCACCGAGGAAGAACTGCGTAAATCTGCCTACATCCTCAGCAGTGCTGATAAAAACTTATTACTCACCAGCGGTATGCAAATTTATGCGCGCGGTTTAGAAGACAGTGATGAACACAGTTTTGTGATCATTCGTCCCGGACAAACCTACCGTGATCCCGTCAGCAATGAACCTCTTGCCCGCGAAGCCATTTATTTGGGGGATGCAGAACTCAAAGTAGAAGGCGACCCTGCGACGCTGTTAATCAGCAACGCCAAACGTGAAATCCAAGTGGGTGACAAATTACTTCCTCTAGGAGAGCGCACTTTTAACCAAGACCTTAAACTGCATTCACCCAAATATTTGGAAGGTGCACGGATTATTGCGGTGGTCGATGGTGTTACCCAAATTGGACAATATCAAGTTGTGGTCATTAATAAAGGTTTAGACGAAGATATGGAAGTCGGGCACGTTTTGGCAATCAAACGTCACGGAGGCACAGTTGCAGACAAAGAACAACGCAATGAAATTGTCACCCTGCCCAGCGTCAATGCGGGTACCTTACTAATTTTTAAAGTATTTGACCATGTTAGTTATGCCCTGATTCTAAAAGCTACCCAAACTATCAGTGTTATGGATGAAGTGACCCCGCCGTGAGACTACCCACGCAGGATGAACTAGGTGATTGGCTTGCTCTCTTACACGCACCTCAAGTGGGTGCAGTCACTTATGCGCGGTTGTTGCAACATTTCAATAACCCCAGCGCGGTATTTCAAGCCAACATAGTCGAATGGAAAGCCCTCAAACTTCGCCCCGACACAATTCAATATTTACAGCATCCCGATTGGGATGCAGTGAATCGCGATTTAGCTTGGTTGGCAAAACCCGATAACCATTTAATCACCCTGCATCATTCTGAATATCCACAAAGCCTGCGCGAAATTCACGATCCGCCCCCCGTTTTATTTGTGCATGGTGATTGTGAATTATTAGCTACGCTACAACTTGCCCTTGTGGGTTCACGTCACCCCACTCGCGATGGCGAAAGTAATGCCAAGGTGTTTGCGGAACATTTATCTTTGTCGGGGTTGACGATTACCAGCGGACTTGCCGCAGGGATTGACACGGCCAGTCACCAAGGTGCATTGGCTGGCAGTGGGAAAACCATCGCTGTGTGCGGCACAGGCTTAGGACGGGTTTATCCCGCTAGCAATCGCGAGTTAGCCCATCAAATTGCTGAGCGCGGTGCATTGATTTCTGAATTTTCGCCCGATACTCCTGCCAAAGCCGAAAATTTCCCCCGTCGTAATCGAATTATTAGTGGTTTGAGTTTGGGAATTTTGGTGGTGGAAGCTGCAGTAAAAAGTGGCGCATTACTTACCGCACAGCATGCTGTTGAACAAGGACGCGAAGTTTTTGCAATTCCCGGTTCGATTCACAATCCTTTAGCACGCGGCTGTCATGCTTTGCTCAAACAGGGCGCGAAACTTGTCGAAACTGCGGAAGATATTTTAGAAGAATTGCGTTTATATTTGCCTAAGTCGGGACAGGAAAAGCCTGTTATGCGTAGTTATTTGCCTGCACAAGAGTCTGTGGAACTCGATGCAGACTATAAAAACATATTAACTTATGTACAAAGTAACCCTATTTCAGTAGATACCTTGGTAGAATTAAGTGGATTGACGGCGGCGGCAGTCTCGTCTATGTTGCTCATTTTAGAATTACGCGGCTTAGTCGCATCCCAATCGGGAGGACTGTATGTGCGCATTGGTTGAGGAAACCATTAGGTGAAAGAATCAATTTTAGATGTGTTAATGTATTTATTTGAAAATTATCTTGATGAGGAAGATGTGCTGACCAATCAAGATCACTTGGAAGTGGAATTGATTGAAGCGGGTTTTGAAACCCAAAAAATCGAACGCGCCTTTCAATGGCTGGAAAGCTTGGGCGAGCGTCGTGAAAATTCTGCTTTTCCAGCAGTCGAAAGTCGTGCGTTTCGAATTTATAGTTCCGACGAAATCCAGAAGTTAGATATGGAATGCCGTGGTTTGTTGCTGTTTTTGGAACAAGTAGGCATTTTAGACCCCGCACAACGTGAAATGATTATCGACAAAGTCATGGATTTGGGCAGCGATGAAATGAATCTTTCTGAACTGAAATGGGTGATTTTAATCGTGCTGATGAATCAAGAGACTTCAGTCGATGACCAAGAAGTGATGGAAAATTTCATTTATCTGCCCTTGACAGGTACGCTGCATTAAAATTTATGACCTTGATCTGAATCAAGATTTTTAGCAGTATTCGAAGCTCGCAAGATTTTCATGACTGCATCATGTGGGCGTTGTGCGCACTTGATTTTAAAACATACTTT
>JBDLSS010000176.1:0-5258 GCA_039799345.1 Pseudomonadota bacterium | reverse complement strand
CGGGGTATCTTTTTCCGTGGCAATCATGTCACCAAAGATGAAGTACCTAGCCATTGGAAAGCCCCCAGCAAACGTTTAACCATGCCGATGGATTTGCCGAGTTTCGCGCTGAATAAATTATCCGTGCGTGCCTTTAATATTTTATATTACAATCAACAACAACGTAAAAGTATTAAAGGTTTAACTGATTATGAGCCATTTTTTTACCCATTAGATGCGATTTTAGAATGGAATCGGCTGTATGGTAAAAAAGGCTTTTTACAATATCAATGTGTCGTACCTTACCAAGACCATGTGGCGATTCGGGAAATTTTGCAGGAAATCGCGGCAATGGGTTCGAGTTCATTCTTGGCAGTGTTAAAAACTTTTGGCGAGGTTGAATCGCCCGGAATGCTGTCATTTCCCCGCAAGGGTGTGACTTTGGCTTTAGATTTTCCCATTAAAGGCGCGGGCACTTTTGAATTATTGGATCGTTTGGATGCGCGGGTGCGCGATGCAGGCGGTGCGGTTTATCCCTGCAAAGATGCGCGGCTTTCACCGCAAAACTTCCAAGCTTATTATCCGCAATGGCAGGCATTTGCCGCGCACATTGACCCCGCGTTTTCTTCCAGTTTTTGGCGACGAGTAACCAGAGAAATTTATGCGTAAAGTTTTAATTATTGGGGCAGCGTCTGCGATTGCCCAAGCCACCGCGAAATTGTTTGCAGCCCAAGGGGATAGCCTGTGTTTAGTCGGGCGCAATGCGGACAAATTAAGCCAGATTGCTGCGGATTTGAAAGTGCGCGGCGCACCGCAAATCAATGAAATTGTATTAGATTTAAATGATTTTGCGCAGCACGAAGCTTTGATTAAACAAGCCGTGAGTAATTTACAAGGTTTGGATTTGGTGCTGATTGCACATGGCACTTTAGATGACCAAAAAGCCTGCGAACAAGATTACAGCACAGCGGAAACTTGTTTGAAAACCAATTTCTTAAGCGTGGTGTCTTTGCTCACGCCCTTGGCAAATTTCTTTGAACAACAACGTTATGGCTGTATTGCGGTGATTTCTTCGGTGGCGGGCGACCGTGGGCGACAAAGCAATTATGTTTACGGCACGGCAAAAGGCGCGGTGAATTTATTCTTGCAAGGCTTACGCAATCGTTTACACAAGGCAAATGTGCAGGTGTTAACGATTGAACCGGGTTTTGTGGACACACCGATGACCGCACAAATCGCTAAGAAAGGCGCGTTGTGGGCGCAACCTGAACAAATTGCAGAGGGAATTAATCAGGCGATTATTAAACGCAAAGACATCGTTTATTTACCGTGGTTTTGGAAAATCATCATGGGGATTATTGTTCATGTGCCCGAGACGATTTTTAAACGTTTGAAGTTGTAATGAGGGCAACAGGGCGCGGTGAATAGTACCACGCCCTGTTTATTAAAGGCGGTTTACAAATTAATCTCTGTAATGACGATGGTGATGATGTTCACGTCTTTCTTCGCGGCGATGTTCCCGTCGGTCATCACGCATGTGTTCACGACGCAGGCGTTCTTCTTCTCGAATATGTTCGCGCCGTAAACGTTCTTCTTCTCGATATTGACGTTCATCACGGTAAGGGCGATCCAGATATACATCTGAACTCAATGACTGGGCATAAGCCGATAAACTGTATAACAAAGCTAATACACTAAACAAGATACGCATTGATTGTTTCCACTGGTTTAAACAAAGATATGTTGTTAATTATATCTTTTTTTTCAAAAAGTGGCGTATCCATATAGAAAATATAGAATTTATAAAATCGATTTATCTCGTTCCTGTGTCATAGCCATTAAGTTAAAAAATATTTTATATTCAATTTATTAGATAGAATTTTTTAAAATATAAAGTCGTTTAACTTAATGTTATATCAATGAAATAAAGTTTATGGGTTAGCTATCCGTGACAGAGGAGCTAGATGCTTGGGCTTTCGCATTGCAAGACACGCGGCTTGTTTTAAATCCACAATCCATCCTATCCTAAAATTTCAAGCTGATTGAATGCAGGACATTCCATGCCCCCCGATAATATCCAAACCTTACAACAGTACCTTGCCCAATTTGCCACCCAGCGTGACTGGGAACAATTTCATTCCCCTAAGAATCTTTCGATGGGATTGATTGGAGAAGCCGCAGAAATTACCGAGCATTTCCAATGGCTCACTGAGCAGCAAAGCCGAGAACTTACCCCCGAACAATTGCACACCGTCAGTCACGAATTAGCCGATGTCTTCGTTTATCTGCTACGCTTAGCCGATGTGCTCGGCATTGACCTGATGGCTGCGACTTATGAAAAAATGGCAATTAACGAGCTGCGCTTTCCACCGAAATCAAAGGACACTTAAAAAATGCGTATGGTAAAAATATTAGGATTTACCCTATTAGGAATCGTGGGCATTGGCTTAATTACCATCGTTGCTATCGTGCTGTTTATCAATCCCAACCAATATAAACCGCAAATTATCAACCTCGTCAAAACACAAACTGGGCGCGAATTAAGTCTCGATGGCGATTTAAAACTGAAATTATTTCCCTTGCTTGCAATAGAAATGAATAAAGCACGACTCAGCAATGCCCAAGGTTTCACTGCGCCCGATTTCGCCAGTATTGAAAATTTACAACTGCGCTTAAAATTACTACCTTTGCTGCATAAAGAAGTGGAAGTTGACAGTCTGCAATTATCTGGGGTAAAGCTGTTTCTCGCCAAGGATGCCAAGGGGAATAATAATTGGGCAGACATGAGTCGACCTGAAACGACCGCCGCCAGTTCTGAACCTGCAAATAAAAAGCCATTGACTATCGAATTGAGCGCGTTGACGCTGCAAGACACCCTGTTGCAATGGGATGACGCGAGCAGTAATCAACATTACAAATTTTTAGGCTTACAACTACAGGCGCACGATGTCGCATTAAATAAACCAATAAAATTAAATCTGCAAACTCAAATCACTAGCACAGGCAAGGCAGTCTGGGAATATCCGCTACAACTCAACACGCAATTAAATCTGAATTTGGAACAACAACTGTATCAATTCAATGCCTTGCGTTTGCAAAGTACACTTTCTAATCAAGCTGTTGTCTTCAATGCCAGCAGTTTAAATTTGGATTTGGCGAAACAAGATTTAAAACTAAATAATTTGGATTTAGAAATTGCTCAAACACATTTACAAGGCAATGTTCAAGTGCAACAGTTTTTAAAACAGCCCAGTCTTTCTGGACAATTGCGACTGGCTGATGTTGATACCGCTAAATTTTTACCACAGACCGAAAAATTTAAGCTGAAAAAAATCAATGCGGGCGTGCAATTCAGTGGCGATTTACAAAGCCTGACTTTCAAGGATTTCAAACTGCAAGCGGATGCACAAAACATACTGATTCCACAAGCAATATTCAAATCACAGGCGCAAACTTTAAGTATTCCCCAAGTACAATTCAATGCTTTGGGTGTGAAAATGCAACTGACCAATCTTATAGGACAACAATTATTTTCACATCCGCAACTCACGGGCAATTTACGCGCCGAACCGTTTGACATTGCCGCGCTATTGCAACAATTGGGACAAACGTCGCTGCCTAAAATTTTGCCGTTGGGAATTACCGCCCACCTTGCGCAAATGGAAACACAATTTCAAGTCAATGCTGAAAGTCTGCTATTGAATAAATTACTGATTAAAGTCGATAAGCAACAATTTCAAAGCGATGCTTGCGTACTGTATTTGAAAAAGCCGCAATTGATACTGGACAAATGGGTTTTGCAAGTTGCCGACTTGGATTTGAAAGGCACAAGCACCGTTGAAAATTATCCCGCTCAAACCAGTTTTAAAGGCTCGCTGCAATTAAGCGACACCAATTTGCGCACACTGTTGACACGTCTTGGGGTTGTGCTGCCTGCGAGTGCGGATAATACCGTGTTATCACGTTTGAATTTGAATACCAGCATTCATGGGAACTTGCAGAAAGTACAATTTCCTGCGTTAAATTTGCGGCTCGACCAAAGTAGTTTACAAGGCGCGTTGACAGTTGAAAATTTCAGCAACCCCGCATTTAACTTCAGTTTAGCGGTGGATGATTTGGATGTGGATCGCTATTTACCGCCCAAATCGACTGCACCCAAAAATCCCGCACAAAGTACCAACGATCAGCTGTTTAATTTGGACGGTTTACGCAAACTTAATTTAAACGGCACGTTGCGGGTGGCAAAATTGAAAGTGTCACAATTACAAATGCGTGACGTTGCCTTGTCAGTGTTGGCAAAGCAGGGCGATATTAAAATCAGTCCTTTAAGTTTGAATTTGAAAGAAGGCAGTTTGAGCACGGTCATTGGGTTAAATGCGCAAAGCAATCCGCCGCTACTGCGAATTCAACCGACTTTGTCACATTTTCCGATTGCACCCGTGTTGGAAAATCTGGCAAATTTTGACCGTTTGAGTGGTGTGATTGATTTAAATGGCGATTTAAATGCAAACTTTAGTTCACCACAAAGTGTTTTAAACAGTTTGTCGGGACAATTCAACGTGACACTTAATAATGGCGCGGTGAAAGGGGCAAATTTGGCTAAATCAATTCGGCGTGCGCGGGCAGTGTTACGTCAACAGCCATTACCGCTTGAAGACAATAATACTTTGCAAACTGATTTTTCCAGTTTACAAGGCAAATTCATTGCTAAAAACGGGGTGCTTTATACTGATAATCTGGCATTAAAATCGCCAATGTTGCGAGTTTCTGGGGTGGGTGAGACCAGTTTAATCAATCAAGAATTGGCGTATAAATTACAAGTTGGACTGGTTGAAACCAGCAAGGGACAAGAAGGCTTAGATTTAGCGGATTTGAAAGGTGTGGTGATCCCTGTGAATGTACATGGCGTGTTTAACGCCCTGAAAGTAGAACCGAATCTGCAAGTATTTTTAACCAATGCGGCTAAGCAGAAACTTGGGGAATTGCTGCACAAACAAACTGCACCAGTGGAAAAGCCCGCCGTGTCAACACCGAATGATTTAGGGCGTATCATTAAATAGAGGGAGAGGGTATTAAACCAAAAGCATAAGACTATACTGTTTCCATTATAAATGTTAGGGCGTGTCATCAATTAGGTTTTAACTGCGCCCCACCCCCCTAAAGAGGGAGGGCTTAATCAAAGAGTATAAATATTATGTATAATATACAGTTAAGCAACTATCATCCTTAACCATTTGATTCCCTTCATAACAAATGAATAGCTTAATCTCATACTTAAA
>JBDLSS010000175.1:0-3666 GCA_039799345.1 Pseudomonadota bacterium | reverse complement strand
TTGTGATTGCTCAAACCATTCGCTCATATTCATCCCTGAAATCGCGTGCACTTCTAAAGCACGTTGAATGCGTTGCGGGTCATTGGGGTGAATGCGTTGTGCGGCGATGGGATCAATTTTTGCTAACTTCTGGTGCATGTATTCCCAGCCCAAAGCCGCCGCCTCAGCCGCCAATTCAGCGCGCACTTCAGGATTCGCCGAGGGTAAGTCTGACAAACCTTGCTGTAAACTGCGAAAATACAAGCCCGTACCACCTACGAACAAGGGAATGCGTCCCACTGCATGAATTTTCTGAATTAAAGCATGCGCATCGCTGCAAAATTGGGCGGCGGAATACGCTTCACTGGGATCGCGAATATCCACCAAATGATGTGGAAAGCGGGTTAAAATATCCGCACTGGGTTTTGCTGTGCCAATATCCATGCCGCGATACACCAGTGCAGAATCGACGCTGATTAAGTCACAGGGCAGTTGTTCACTCAAAAACAAGGCGAGATCGGTTTTACCCGATGCCGTTGGACCCATTAAAAAGATACAAGGCTGTAGCATAATGCTGTATGAATCACCTAAACGTTATGAAACATGCTAAGCTTTAGCATGAAAATTGGACGCGGTTCAACCCCACACGCCCCAGTATAAACTCTATAAAAATAACGCCACCACGATAAATCCAGTGTCTGCACACTTACCAGTTATCGCAACATTAGCCTGCCTTTCCTCAAATATCTCACGCATTTTGGGGCGCGGTTTGTTATTGTCAATGTTATGGCAAGCTCATGTCATGGCAGAAAATACTGCCTTACAACAAGCACAAATCGCCGTCCAACAAGGGCAGTTTTCCCAAGCGATTAGCGCGTGGCAACAGGCTTTAGAGACCCCCAGTTTAGACCATACACAACGCCTGAATTTAAATTTACAATTAGCACAGGCTTATCAAGCTTTAGGTTTATCCACACAAGCGCAGCAAAGTTTAAATACTGCCCTGCCTTTGGCGGGGGAAGACAAGCTGAGTTTAGCGAAAATTTACAGCAGTTTAAGCGATATTGCACTGGCGACGCGGCAATATGCGCAAGCACGATTTTATATTGATAAAAGTTTATTATTATTGCCCGCCGACGCGCCGCCCGTGGTGCGTGCCAGCGTATTAAATCATCTCGGCAATGTGTTCAGTGTTGAAGCTTATTATGCGCAAGCTTTGAACCATTATGAAGAAGCTTTGACGCTTTTAAAAAAATCCCCACAAACTTCGCTTAGCGTGCGGATTCTCAGCAATAAAGCCCATGCTTATTTCAAAAATGAGCAATTAAATGAAGCCTTAAGCAGTATTAATAAAGCTTGGGAATTATTGTCCAGTTTACAAGAAGAAAATCAGCAATATCAAAAAGCCTTCAGTGCCTTAAGTTTGGGCGATTTATTACAGCGCATTCAACGCGCTTCACCATTTTTAAACAGTCCTTTCGCCCGCAAAAGTATGGATCAAGTGCAAACCTTGACCAGCGACATCTTGCAACAAGCCTTAAAAATTGCCAAACAATTACAAAATCAACGTTTATTATCTTATGCGAATGGTTATTTAGGACAACTGGCTGAAATTCAACAGCATTATGATGAAGCTTTAAAATTTACCCGCAGTGCGATTTTTTTCGCGCAACAAGAACAGGCTTTAGAAATTCTGTATCGTTGGCAATGGCAGCTCGGGCGCATTTTCAAAGCCCAGCAACATATTGATGAAGCCATTGCCGCGTATCGCCAAGCCGTGGGCAGTTTACAACCGATTCGCCAAGAATTAACCATTGGTTATCGCAACACTTCGCAATCGTTCCGTGACACCGTCGGGCCTGTGTATTTTGAATTGGCTGATTTATTACTACAACGCGCCAAACAAGCCAGCGATAAAACCGCGAGTTTGTTGGAGGCACGCGACACTATCGAACGCTTGAAAACTGCGGAATTACAAGATTATTTTAAAGATGAATGCCTGGCTTCCCCGAGCAAAATCGATGCTGCACCTTTGGAAAAAACGGCGGTATTGTATCCAATTTTATTGCCTGATCGCATTGAATTATTGCTACATTTGCCGAATGGTTTGCAACAAGTCAGCGTCGATGTCAGTGGGCAACGCTTGCGCGAGGAAGTCAATGAGTTTCGCTTTGAATTGGAAACCCGCGATACCAATGCGTTTATCAGCTATGCCCAACGTTTATATGGCTGGCTGATTGCGCCTTTGGACAAGATGCTGATTGAGCAGAAAATTGATACTTTAGTGATTGTGCCCGATGGCGTATTGCGTACCATTCCTTTAGCCGCTTTGCACGATGGCAAAAACTTTTTAATTCAAAAATATGCCTTAGTTTCAACCCCCGGTTTAACTTTGACCGATTTCAAACCTTTGAACGGACAAGCCAGTAAAATTTTAATTGGCGGTTTGGCAGAAGGGGTGCAAGGCTATGTGGAACTTGCCAGCGTGCGCGAAGAAGTCAAATTAGTGGGGCATTGGTTTGGGCAAGCTGCCACGATATTGATGGATCAACAGTTTACCAGCGACAAGTTTAGCGCGGCTTTGGAAAACACCCGTTACAATCTTGTGCACATCGCCTCACATGGGCAATTTGACGGCGACCCGCAAAAAACCTTTTTGCTGACGTATGATGATAAATTAGTGATGAGTCGCTTAGAAAAATTATTCCGTTTGCGACGTGAACCTGTGGATTTATTAACTCTGAGCGCGTGTCAAACGGCGGTCGGGGACGACCAAGCCGCGCTGGGTTTAGCAGGTGTCGCACTCAAAGCGGGTGTCAGAAGTGCGCTTGCCACTTTATGGTTTATTGATGACCAAGCCACCGCTGAATTGATTGGTGAATTTTACCATCAGTTGCAGCAGGAACATGTCAGCAAAGCCAAAGCCCTGCAAAATGCCCAAAAACGCTTATTGATACAACCACGTTATCAACACCCCGCCTTTTGGTCACCCTTCCTGCTTATCGGTAATTGGTTGTAAGATGAAGTTTTTTTCATATCACCCCCTCTTCACTGGAGGTTTGTATCTTGCACTCCTAAATCTCCCCAGTCATGCCGATGTGATTACTGATGCTTCTCTAGGACGCAGCCCTCAAACTTTTTCCGCCAAAGACATTACCATTGCCCCTGAACTTGGGCAACAGCACGGCGCAAATCTGTTTCACAGCTTTCAAAAATTTGATATTGCCAGCGGGCAAAGCGTTACCTTCACGGGCGGCGATGACATTGCGCGAGTGATTAGCCGTGTCACGGGCGGTGATGTTTCGCAAATTGAAGGACTGTTACGCAGCACTTTATCCCATGCGGATATTTATTTGATTAATCCTGCGGGAATTGCTTTTGGGGCAGATGCAAAATTAGACGTGCCGGGCAGTGTTTACCTAAGCACCGCCAGCCATGTCGATTTGGGACAAACGGGACGCTTTGACGCAGCACATCCTGAAAATTCAGTGCTAAACAGTGCCGCGCCCAGTGCCTTTGGTTTTCTCAATCAAAAACCCGCGACACTTACCGTCAATGGCAGCAGTTTGAACGCCACCGAAGGCAAAACTCTATCCTTGTCCGCAGGCAATATTCAATTAAATAATGGACGCTTACAAGCCAATTCGGGACGGATTGAATTGCTGGGGGTGGTGTGGGCAGATAAAG
>JBDLSS010000174.1:0-4638 GCA_039799345.1 Pseudomonadota bacterium | reverse complement strand
TAATTGCCCAACCCGCTGCAATTGCTCATGTTCTTTAGTTGCGGCGCGTAATTGCCATAACACTTTGCGGTTGTGACTGAGTTTAAATGCCACGTTAAAACGACTCAGTGCCAGCCGTTTCACCACTTCTTGAATTTGCGCAAGTTCAGTTTTTTCAGTGCGTAAGAATTTGCGGCGGGCGGGGGTATTATAAAATAAATCTCGAATTTCAATCGTGGTGCCGATGGGATGAGCAATCGGGTCGGGGGCAGCGGGTAAATGTGAGCCTTCCGCGCGTAAGCAATAACCGTGGGCGGCGGCGTAAAAACGGGAACTCAAAGTTAAGCGCGACACTGAGGCAATACTTGCCAAAGCTTCGCCACGAAAACCTAAACTGTTGATATGTTCTAAATCATCTAAACTTTGGATTTTGCTGGTGGCATGGCGACTGAGTGCCAACCCCAATTCTTCACCACGAATCCCGCAACCATTATCCCGAATTCGACATAAGCCCACGCCGCCTTGTTCCAGCTCAATTTCAATCTGATCCGCGCCTGCATCCACACTGTTTTCCAACAATTCTTTCACCACCGAAGCAGGGCGTTCAATCACCTCGCCCGCCGCGATTTGGTTGGCAATGTGTGGCGAAAGTAAATGGATAGAGGGCGGCATCGATTTATTCATAGAATTGATTTCACTGAGAATGGCGTTGGGAAGGAGGGTATCAAAGTATTTTTGGTAGCACTCAAGAACTAAGGACTATCTGAATCAGGATTGACGGATTACCCAAATTAAGCAAGATTAAATCCTCATGCTGCTTCAGACAATAAACGGCTAAAATTCTTAGCTATTTATCACTACCATAATTTAAATGACGCTCATGCAAAAGGGCTGACCCACTTTAAAAGTGGTCAGCCCTTGCATAAGTTTTTGCGAATGCTTAAGGATTGTTACTGCTTACTGCTGAAGCACTGGCATCCACCGCCGCCAACGCGCTCAAGTTAATGACGCCGCGTGTGGTGACGGTACGGCTTAAAATGTGAATCGGTTTGTTCATCCCCAATAAAATAGGGCCGACAGAAACACCGTTCGCTAACGACTTGATCGCATTAAAGGTAATGTTTGCCGCGTCCAAATTTGGCATGACCAGCAAATTCGCCTCGCCGCGTAAACGAGACTTCGGATACAGACGCAGACGAATATCTTCAATTAAAGCGGAGTCGGTTTGCATTTCGCCATCACATTCCAATTCAGGCATCATTTCTTGAATCAGTTTCAAGGCGTGACGTGACTTAATCGCTGAAGGATTGTCCGCGCTCCCGAAGTTAGAATTCGAGACCAAGGCTACTTTCGGCATAATCCCAAAACGCATCACTTCTTTTGCCGCGAGCATGGTGACTTCTGCCAATTGTTCCGCGCTGGGATCGTAATTCACCGAAGTATCTGTGATGAAATACGTGCCCTTATCCAAAATCAGTAATTGCATCCCCGCAGGCGCAGAGACATCGGGGCGCAACCCAATGATATTCATGGTGTGTTTTAAATGTTCTTGGAATGTGCCCACAGGCCCTGCAATCAAGGCATCCGCTTCACCACGGCGCAGTAATAAAGAAGCCAGCACCGTGGTATTGGTGCGCACAATCACTTCTGCTTCACCGGGCCACACCCCGCGTCTGCCCATGAGATCGTGATATTCCTCGGTCAAATCGGCGCGGTTTTCATAATGCAGCGGATCGATTAATTGGAAATCCACATCGGGACGAATATTTAAACGTAATTGTTTCAAACGTTTGCTGATGACGCGATGCCGCCCAACCACAATCGGAATTGCCAATTTTTCGTCGAGAATCGCTTGCACTGCGCGTAAAACCCGTGGGTCTTCGCCTTCGGAGTAGATAACGCGCTGGGGTTTTTCTTTGGCGAGAGTGAACACGCCTTTCATCACGTTGGCAGAGCGGAACATGTATAAGGCCAAACGTTCCAAATAGACGTTGAAATCTTTAATCGGACGGGTGGCAACGCCGCTGTCCATTGCCGCTTTTGCGACGGCGGGGGGAATGATGGTGATTAAACGGGGGTCAAAGGGTTTGGGAATAATATAATTGCGCCCAAAGGTTAAATCTTGTCCGCTGTAGGCGGTGGAGAGAATTTCAGAAGCGTCTGCGGATTTGGTGACTTCCATCGTGGCAAGGTCTGCAATCGCACGCACACAGGCGAGCACCATTTGTTTATTAATTTGGGTCGCGCCCACATCTAACGCGCCACGGAAAATAAATGGGAAGCACAGCACATTATTCACTTGATTGGGATAATCAGAACGTCCCGTGGCAATAATCGCATCAGGACGCACTGCGCGGGCTTCTTCGGGCATGATTTCGGGCGTGGGATTTGCCAAGGCAAAAATCAGCGGATTGGGAGCCATTTTTGCAATCATGTCGCCTTTGAGCACGCCGCCTGCGGAAAGTCCGAGGAAAATATCTGCGCCATCAATTGCATCACTTAAAGTGCGTGCGGGGGTGTCAATCGCGTAACGTGCTTTATAAATATCCATTTCGCGCTCACGCCCGATATACACCACACCTGCAATGTCGGTGATGGTGATATTTTCAGGAGCAACCCCTAAATTGACCAACAAATCTAAACACGCCAAAGCTGCCGCGCCCGCGCCTGAAGTCACCACTTTCACTTTGCTGATGTCTTTTTCTACGATGCGTAAGGCGTTCATCACTGCCGCACTCACACAGATTGCAGTGCCGTGTTGATCGTCGTGAAACACGGGAATGTTCAGGCGTTCTTTGAGTTTGGATTCAACAATGAAACATTCGGGGGCTTTAATGTCTTCGAGATTGATTGCCCCGAAAGTGGGTTCTAAGCCTGCAATAATATCGACCAGTTTATCAGGATCGTTCTCGTTGATTTCGATGTCGAAAACATCAATCCCTGCAAATTTCTTAAATAAAACCGCTTTCCCTTCCATCACGGGCTTGGATGCCAGTGGACCGATTGCACCCAACCCTAACACGGCGGTGCCGTTGGTAATCACGCCGACTAAGTTGGCGCGTGAGGTTAAAGTATCAACTTCTCGCGGATCACGGACGATTTCACGACAGGCCGCTGCAACGCCCGGAGAATAAG
This sequence comes from Pseudomonadota bacterium, assembly GCA_039799345.1. Classification (GTDB taxonomy): domain Bacteria; phylum Pseudomonadota; class Gammaproteobacteria; order Beggiatoales; family Beggiatoaceae; genus JAQTYU01. The sequence goes on along the minus strand of JBDLSS010000174.1, from coordinate 1,524 downwards.
CTAATGCTAAGTCACGTTGATTGGCGAGCGGTTTGGTGGCTTCTACACTGAGCTTTCCGGGCGTTGGAAAGCGGTGGTAGTAAAGCGCGGCTTCGGTTAAGTCATCAGACATGATCCAGTCCTTTTAATTCGTTGATTTTTAAGTGATGCAGTATGTCGCAACCGATTCATTGTTTGTTTATTTATCTCAATCCACACTCGACCTCATCCGCCAAGTGACTTTTTAGCGATAGCCACCGACGGATAGAGGTCGATGGAAACGGCTTATTGTTTATTTGAGTGTGCATTATAGAGTATTGTAGGCAGAGCACATGCAGTATTAAACAATAGGCAGGGAATAAGTTTTATTGAAAAAGATTGTTAATGCTTGACGACGCTTCAAAATGAAGGGCTCGGGCGGAATAGAACAGGCTTTTTTTGCTGTTCAGTTTGCTACTCATCCAAATAATGCAACCAACGTTGTTCATCCTTATATAATCCATTATATTCCAACCATTTATCGATTTTATCTTCTGATAATTTTTTAAAAAATCGATTCACAGGCACATCCACATTAAACACATGCTCATAATCGCCTGCATTGATTAAAACCACATCAGGTAAGCGGTATAAAGCCTGTTGATTAGAAACCTCCTTCACCGTATCTAAGCGGTTTTGATTAGGATTGCCGTGACAAATCCGATCACAAGCCCCTGTTAACACGCTACCCCCATATTCGAGCGATAAACGACGCGCTAAAGATAAAATTTCATCGCCTAAAAACCAGTGCGTTTCACGATTAAGCGGCTTCACGGGTGGATTTAATAAATTAAGATTTCCAGAGCACCAACCTGAACCAAAGGCTTTCATTTGCAATATATTCATATCTACCGCATGACCGAGTAACAAGACTTTGGCATGGGGAAAACGTCGTTGTACTTCTTCGTGGGCTGGAAAGTGTTTTAAAATCTGTTTCAATTCAAGCAAAGAATTGGGTGATACCGTTTCCAATGTAATTAAGCCTGATTTTTCCTCAATTTGTGCGAGAATTTCAGCCCGCGCAAGCAGTGTAAATCGTCCATCCCGAAATAAATTGCATTGCTGCCAAAAAAATTTCAGTTTGCGATAAACATTGCGATAAGCATTTCTACATTCGCGACTATATCGGATGAATAAAGACGTATTTGCGTCAAGTGCTGGTCGTCTAGTTTTTTTATTATTCGCTACGTATTCCATCGAATACTCCTGTCAAAGCGCCGCAGTTAGCGGTATGTATTACTTGTCTGAATCAGGGTTTACAGCATTAAAAACTTTTAAAATAAATGAGTAAAACGCAATTCCAATTCCCTGTAATATGGTGTAATCCTGCTTAATTCGGATAATTCTGTGAATCCTGATTCAGACAACAAGCAGGCTAAACCACTTATCTCTATAAATATTCAGATAAAAATACCCCCATTACAGAGGTATTTTAACAATTTATTAGGCGATGGAAATTAGTTGCTACGACTCATTTTCTACCGCACGACTGATAACCCAGCGTTG
>JBDLSS010000173.1:0-4243 GCA_039799345.1 Pseudomonadota bacterium | reverse complement strand
ACTCACGCCCAAAAGTCCTAAAATTAAGCCGCGCCACCGCCAAAATTGAAAAACATAAAGCAAAATCAAGCAGATGATAATCACATAGCCCGTGCGCCCTTGAATCATGACACCCGCATTAAATAATGCCAGCGTCACCGCAATGTTGCGCCACAACCGCCCTTCAGTTTGGGTGATTGCTTCCACCGCCAACATATACGCTGCAATCGCCAATAAGATGCCTTGGGTAATATAATTTTTAAACACAGCAGGACTTTCAGCGGTGGCTTTGTCAATCGGATAGCCACTGAGCGCGACTAAATACGACAGCAGCAAGGTTAAACCCATTGCGGCTAGAAAAACGATTAAGCCCCAACGTTTGCTAAATTCATCTTGAAACAGCAGCAAAAAACAGGGTAAATAAAATAATTCTTTGTATTTTGAAAGTGTGGAAACGCTTTCATTCCAATCGGCGGCACTGTAAAACATGCCCAAAATTAAGCAGCCCAACAAAATAAAACTGGTTTTTGCAATGGGGTGGTTGCGCCACACAGTGAAAACAGCTTGCCAATGACCTGCTAAATGTATACGAATTAACAATGATAAAATTGCCAAGAGTAAACTTAAGTGCGTGGCAGCCGTGGACAAGGGAATTGTAAATCCCACGAACAAAACACCGCCGCGTTGCACCCACAATAGGCTTTCTGTCATTTTCATAATTTAACCAACTGATAATGTTTTTTACTGAGTTCCAAGCCAAACCAACGTTCTAAACGCATCAGCCAGCGGTGACGACGTTCACGGCGGTTTAATTCGTAATGGGGATTAAAAACTAAGGCTGGTTCAGCATGTTCCGCTAACCAAGTTTGTATCACTTTTGGATGTTGCCCACGAAAGCGAATAATTGCTTGAGGGTCCACATTACCATAGCTGGAAAATTCAGGCGGGGTGTGTCCCCAATACTTACTCACTTGGTGGATTTTATCCTGCATTTGCGAGACTTTGCGCACATGTCCGTAGTGATAAATCGGCACACCTGCAAGCGCGGCTTTGGGATAACGCCCGCGTTTATTTTTATCCATCACCACGAAAAACAAGCCATCAGGCGAATACGTACGAATATTATTGCGAATAATCCGAGGGGCGCGTCGATACCACATCGGGCTGATAGCGATAGTATTCGGTGATCCATAAAAATGGAAATAATCAAAGACAATGGCTTCAATTTCAGGTTTGTGCAAATATTTTTCCAAGGTCTCGCGCAGCAAGGGAACATCATGCTCATGCAGCACTTCGTCGCCTTCCAAATAAAACGCCCAGTCGCCCGTACAATTGAAATGGGCAATCATTTTCTGCTGGGCATAAACATAACCCCGATCTTGCATTACTTCGTTCCAAACCGTGGGAATTAAACGCAACTTCGGATTATTTAAGGCTTGTAAACGCCCTAAGGTATCATCCTGCCCCGCGCCGACGGCAACCACCACTTCATCACACAGGCTGAGCAATGACTTCAAACTCTCCAAATAGGGATAACCTAAGGTGCTGCCATTGCGAATGAAAGTAAAGCCGCTAATTTTCATACTAACTTTCTGACTTTGCTGTTCGTTTTAAACTGAGCATCGTGTTTTCAATCCATGTTTCCACTAAATAATTAATTTCTTTTGCCGATTTGTTATGAGGGTCAATCATTTGCCCCACTCTAACTTGTACCACACCTGCTTTTTTCAAAAAACCTGATTTTCCCCAGAAATATCCTGCATTATGTGCGACAGGAATCACGGGAAAGCCTGTTTTTTCTGCAAGTAATGCGCCGCCTAAATTATAACGTCCACGCTCTTCAGGTTTGACACGCGTACCTTCTGGGAAGATAACTACAGATTTTCCCGTAGTTAAGCGTTGTTTACCTTGTTCAACCACGGCGAGTAAGGCTTGTCTAATTTGTTTGCGATCAATTGCAATGGGTTCTAAAGTCGCCAATGCCCAGCCAAAAAACGGTATCCATAATAATTCACGTTTTAAAACCCAGAGTTGGGGTACTTTAAAAATTTGCTGAAACGCTAAAGTTTCCCAAGCAGATTGATGTTTACTGAGAATAATGAGTGGGGTATTGGTGGGGACGTTTTCCAAACCTTGCACTTCGTAGCGCAAATTGCAGGTAAGCGCAAGCCACCACAAGACCACTTTGCTCCAGTGGCTGACCACGGCATAACGAATGCGATAGGGAAAGGGAATTAACAGCAGTGCGAGCGGGGTAAATATGAGGGTCGCCAAGACCATGCCGAGAAAAAATATACTTGAACGTAGGTAAATCATTTAGTCTTTCGAATTTCCATTTAAAATAACATCGACGACCGCCGCCAAATCTTCATACACGGGGACATCTCCAAAACCTTCTAAATCGTTTAAAGTACGCTTACCTTTGCCCGTCAGCACTAAAATTGGGCGTGCGCCTGAGGCAAGGGCAGCTTGTAAATCACGTAGCGAGTCACCAATCGCAGGAACACCTGCCAGCGACATCCCAAGACGGTTGGCAACATCGTGAAACATACCTGCACGTGGTTTGCGACAACTACATTCATCTTTTTGGCTATGCGGACAGAAAAATACTGCTTCAATATTGCCACCAACTTCTGCCAGTTGTTGGTGCATTTTGCGGTGAATTTGGTGAAGTTCTTCAAGGGTAAATAAACCCCGTGCAACACCTGACTGATTGGTGATAACAACGACCCGATAACCTGCTTGATTGAGACGGGCGATGGCTTCTAGGCTACCAGGGATGGGATGCCATTCATCGGGGGATTTAATAAATTCCGCTGAGTCGTAATTGATAACGCCGTCGCGGTCTAAAATGACGAGTTGCATGGGCATGTTTGATTCATATGTGGCTAAGAATATGTGGGGTGTATAAGTGTAGGTCATGCACTACAAATCATAAAGCGGGATTTTAGGGAAATTATTGCAGGGGCAAAACGTAGTTATGATTTTACAGCACCCCTTGAATGCAATTGCGCCACAAAAGTGGCGCAATTAATTTTCCAAATAGACTGCTTGGAACGGATAACAGAGCGTGTTAACTAGGCGATAATTTTTGCAACCACGCCAGCACCCACCGTACGACCACCTTCACGAATTGCAAAGCGTAAACCTTCTTCCATTGCAATCGGGGCAATCATGGTGACAACCATATTAATATTGTCACCGGGCATCACCATTTCCACGCCTTCGGGTAATTCAATTGTACCCGTCACGTCGGTGGTACGGAAATAGAATTGTGGACGGTAGCCTTTGAAGAATGGAGTGTGACGACCGCCTTCTTCCTTGGACAGAATGTAAACTTCCGCTTCAAACTTGGTGTGAGGCTTGATTGAACCGGGTTTAGCCAACACTTGACCACGCACAACATCTTCACGCTTGATGCCGCGTAACAACACACCTACGTTTTCGCCTGCACGCCCTTCGTCCAATAACTTACGGAACATTTCAACACCGGTACAGGTGCTCTTCCGAGTGTCGGTGATACCCACGATTTCAACTTCTTCGCCGACTTTCACCACACCACGTTCAATACGACCTGTCACCACAGTGCCGCGCCCTGCGATGGAGAATACGTCTTCAATCGGCATTAAGAAAGGTTTGTCAACAGCACGTTCAGGTTCAGGAATATAGTTATCCAAATAACCTGCTAATTCAATAATTTTTTCTTCCCATGCAGCATCGCCTTCCAATGCTTTCAAAGCAGAACCGCGAATCACAGGAATATCGTCACCAGGGAAGTTGTATTGAGTCAACAACTCACGCACTTCCATTTCGACTAATTCGAGTAATTCTTCATCTTCAACCATGTCGCACTTATTCATAAACACGATCATGTACGGAATGCCAACTTGGCGACCGAGCAGAATGTGTTCACGGGTTTGGGGCATAGGACCATCGGTTGCTGCAACTACTAAAATTGCACCGTCCATTTGTGCGGCACCGGTGATCATGTTTTTAACATAGTCAGCGTGTCCGGGACAGTCGACGTGTGCGTAGTGGCGTAAAGGCGTGTTGTATTCAACGTGAGAGGTGTTGATGGTGATCCCACGGGCACGTTCTTCAGGTGCGTTGTCGATTTGGTCAAAAGCGCGCGCGCTACCGCCATATTTTTTAGCTAATACGGTAGTAATTGCGGCGGTTAACGTGGTTTTACCATGGTCAACGTGACCGATAGTGCCGACGTTTAAATGGGGTTTGGCACGTTCAAATTTTTCTTTAGACACGG
>JBDLSS010000172.1:0-4045 GCA_039799345.1 Pseudomonadota bacterium | reverse complement strand
TTAGAAAGAATAGTGCGTATTCTTGGGATACATAAGGCAGCAGAGATAAACTGAAAAAATAGATTGTCATAGATAATATTAGTAATAATATCCGTCCCCTTACTTTTGCATTGGGCATTATTAAATAAGCTCTGTAAAGTAAGAGACCCATAAAAAACTCAACCCAACGCACTAATGGATTAGTATAAACGGGGGTATTTAAAGTAAACCAGTCGAATGATGTTGTTGAGGGTAAAAATAGCTGAATTAAAGCATATTGCAGTGCATAACATACGATGAAAGCCATAAAAATATGTTTAGCTTTGCTTAAAGAACGAGCCAGAGGTAATAACAATGGAAACAGCAAATAGAAGAAAACTTCATTGACCACAGACCACAACGGACCATCAAAAAGATATTTCAAACAGTCTACAGAACTGAATAATTGTAGGAAAAATAAGTGTTTGATGCTGCCATCGACCAAAAAAGAAAAAGTCATTGGATGCGGTAAATCATACGTTCCAATAACAGGTCGCCCAATTTGAGTAACGAAATTATCCCCAAGGTAAAAATATCCAAGACTCATAAAGCCGATGGAAAATATTAAGCTAAATAAGTAAGCAGGATAAATTCGAGCAAATCGGAAGGCATAGAATAGTTTTAAATCTGATAGCGTTAAATTTGGATAGCGGTAAGATAAAATAAAACCACTGACAATGAAAAACCATGAAACAGCTGAAGATGCAAAAGCATCCCAAATAGTTGGCACATTGAAAATATAGGATAAATGAACCAGTAATACTAAGCTTGCAGCGACGAAACGAAATACATCGATAAGAAAAAAAGTATTGGGAGAATCCGTACTAATAGGTTGTTGTGACATAATAAGGATAGAAAAAATACTTACCAGAATGAAATTAAAATTAGAGAGATGATAACGATTTCATGGAAAAACTGAAACATAAAAATATATGGGGATAAGGCTTAATGAAAGTTGTGCTTATTGCTGCACTATTATGAAAAAATATTCCCCTCGTTCCTAAGTGCCACTTCACAGCCATTAAGTTAAGCGTAGAGTAAGGCCAGATGCGGGTTTAGCTTCCCCCTTTGAAAAAATGGGGACTGAGGGGGATTTAAGATCGCTGCAACTGTCGAGATTTTTAAATCCCCCTGCCCCCTTTTTCAAAGGGGGTGAAAAGCGAGAACAGTGATAAACAGCAAAGTATATGTAAGCTAATGTTCCTAAATGGAATAAACATTAATGATGAAGCCCTCCCCGTCAGTGGGTTGGGGACTGCTTTAAAGGTTTTCAAACTCGCTACTTTGCTTATTAAAACCTAATTGATGGCATGTCTAGCAAACTTAACATTAAGACTCCAAATCGGTTCTATAACATCGGCACATCCATCAATAATACTTCACTGTTTTCATTCGCCAACACCATGATTTCTTCCGTACTCCAAACCCCAAAACCATCACGCGCTTTCAGAACTTGCCCATTCACGACAATTTCACCGTGCATGACGAAAACATAAACACCCTGTCCCGCCATTTTTAAACGGTAAGCTAAATTAATGCCCGTTTGTAAATTGCCTAATGAAAACCACGCTTGTTGATTAATTAAAACTGCATCTTCACCACTCGACAGCGGTGCAATCAGGGTTGTCCACTGATTCTGACGTTGTGCGGGGTCAAACGCACGCTGATCATAGCGTGGTTGAATGTTCATTTTTTCGGGCAAAATCCAAATTTGCAGGAAATTAACAGGCTTCTCTTGGTTTTTATTATATTCCGAATGCTGAATACCCGTGCCTGCGGACATAATTTGTACTTCATTTTGGCAAATCACCGCTACATTGCCCATGCTGTCGCGATGTTCTAAATCGCCTTGCAGCGGAATAGATACAATTTCCATATTGCGATGTGGATGTGTTCCAAAACCCTGACCACCCGCCACCACATCATCATTCAATACCCGCAACGCTCCAAATTGCATCCGTTTAGGTTCAAAAAAATCAGCAAAACTGAACGTGTGATAACTGTCTAACCAATCATGCACACTGTGTCCGCGTGAAGCCGCTGCATGAAATACTTGTTCGCTCATGATAAATTCCTGTGGTTATTAAAAGTGACAGAAGCCCCCAAGAAAAATCCCCTTTAGGAAATTTAGGAGCTGCTTTTAATTATCGCATTAAACAGGCTTAGCACTTCTTCAAGTCAAGCCATAGTCAAACACCTTGTGTTTTCGTTATCCTACCCAATATTCTGCTACACTAAAAAACTCTCTTCATAAATAAAAGTTCGCTTCGAGTGATTGAAATGAATCAGCAACCGCGCATTCGTGAGATTCCCTATAACTACACCTCATTTTCTGACCGTGAAATCGTTATCCGCATTTTAGGTGAATCTTGTTGGCACACCTTATCCGAATTGCGCGCCCAACGCCGCACAGGACGCTCCGCCCGCATGTTATTTGAAGTGCTGGGCGATATTTGGGTGATTCAACGCAACCCCTTTATTCAAGACGATTTATTAGAAAATCCGAAACGTCGCAAACTGCTGATTGATGCCTTACATCATCGTTTAAATCAGATTAAAGCCCGCGCCGAAGGCAATCAACTCGCGCTGGATTTGGCAGATGCCAGTTTAAAAGCGGTGAATAATTTTCAAACTTGGCTGCTCGAGCAACAACGTTTACGTGGCGTGGTGTTGAAACGGCTCACGCAAATTACCCGTAAAGACAACATTTGTTTTGATGGTTTATCACGGGTTTCGCATGTCACCGATGCCACTGATTGGCGCGTCGAATATCCGTTTGTGGTGCTCTGTCCCGATACCGAACAAGAAATTGCTGCCTTAGTCGCAGCCTGTATCGAACTGAAATTAACCATTATTCCACGCGGTGGCGGCACAGGATACACAGGCGGAGCAATTCCACTTCATGCCGACAGTGCCGTGATTAACATGGAAAAACTGGACAGGCTCAATGAAATTGAAGTCCGCAGTTTAGACACCCTCAACGGCAAGCAAGACGTACACACCATTCGCGTCGAGGCGGGTGTCGTCACCAAGCGTGTGGCTGAAAAAGCCGCGACGAAAAAATGCGTATTTGCTGTCGACCCGACTTCACAAGATGCCTCCACCATTGGCGGCAACATCTCGATGAATGCGGGCGGGAAAAAAGCCGTACTCTGGGGCACGACACTGGATAATTTGCTCTCGTGGCGCATGGTCACGCCCAACGCGGAATGGATTGAAGTCGAACGTTTACAACACAATCTCGGCAAAATTCACACCGTGCCCGTGGCAGAATTCAAAGTCACCCGCTTTGCCAAAGACGGCAAAACCCCCGTGGGCGAGCCTGAATTTTTACACATTCCCGGCACAGAATTACGCAAATCAGGCTTAGGTAAAGATGTCACCAACAAGTTTTTAGGCGGTTTGCCTGGCATTCAGAAAGAAGGCTGCGATGGCTTAATTACTTCAGGCGTGTTCATTCTGCACCAACAGCCTAAATTTATGCGCACCGTCTGCCTAGAATTTTTCGGCTCAGATTTAAAACGTGCCGTGCCTGCGATTGTGGAAACTAAGCAATATTTAGATGGACATCCCAATGTGTTATTGGCAGGGATGGAACATTTAGATGAGCGTTATGTGCGTGCCGTCGGCTACAGCACCAAAGCACCACATCGTCATGATTTACCTAAGATGTTGTTATTAATCGACATCGCAGGGCATGAAGATAAATACGTCGCCGAAGCCGCCTCGCAAGTGGTGCACATGGCAAATCTGCGCGAGGCAGAAGGTTTTATCGCAGTCACCCCCGAAGCGCGTCATCAATTTTGGCAAGACCGCAGCCGCACCGCCGCAATTGCCGCGCACACCAATGCGTTTAAAGTCAATGAAGATGTGGTGATTCCGCTAGAAGGCTTGTCCGAATACAACGACGAAATTGAACGGATTAATATCGAGCAATCCACCACCAATAAACTGCAAACCATTGAAGCCGTTTTAAATTATTTGGAAGGTGATTTGCCAGAATTGCGCCAAGCGGGCACGGAATACA
>JBDLSS010000171.1:0-6834 GCA_039799345.1 Pseudomonadota bacterium | reverse complement strand
TGCACTCCTGCATTCTGACTACTCGAAGTCACTACATAGCCTGCCCGCCAAAACGAGAACGAACCACTATCAACAAAAGTGAGTTTTACCGTGCCATCTAATGAAGATTCGATAGTGATGTTCGGGAATTGCTCAGCAAACGCTTTTAGGATAAGTGGTGAAAGCATCGGATAAAAATACGTTTGTTTCACGGTGTTATCGACATCAGTAAACACCAGAAAAGGTAACTCACTTGAATATAAGCCCAGTTGTTGATTGTTATGTCCAATAACTTCTACAGCTCTCGCAAGCAATCCATAATTCTTATCTTCCTTTGCTGTGATGAAAAGGGCGTGATTTTCGCCCACAGTTAAATCACGACTGTTATAACCAAAACGTTTCAGGTTATCGCTGAGGCTACTTAAAAAAGCCATATTTTGCCCTACTAATGGCGATATTTTAGTGGTGCTTGTTTCACTACTTTGTGTGATTGCTGTGGGTGATATGTCTGAAAAGCTGTTGTTACTTAAAATAGCTAATGACAAGCACAATAGCTTCAATGGATAACACGATGGGCGCATGAGAGTAACACCTTCAATTTGATGATAAAAACCGAAAAAACTTAAAGCATTTTACAATGCTGTCTCCGCTCTTCTGCCCCAGCTCTAAGAATACGACTGTTGTCATCAGTAGCATTCTTAGAGTTAACGGGTGTTCTCGGGTGACAGATAGAACAAATAGGAAGGAGTATTCTTGTTATAAGGCACTACTTTCCTCAATAATAACCGTCGCATCCTCGAATTGATCATTCTGAGTGATTGTCGAAGCTTGCCCTAACGAATCCTGTACGGTGACAACAGGTTTTTGTGTCTGATTAGGCTCGCTTAATTCCACCTGAATAGGCGTGGTGTTAAAAACAATATTCCCCGTCTCTAATACGCGATAACCAAAGAAAATATTCAAGAAGCCTGGTAATTGACCAAAATTGAAGTTTTCAGTTGAGTCAAACATACCGTCATACAATTTCAGTATGAAATAATCACTATTCAACTTTTGAGTTTTCCAAGGTTGGATACTGTCTAAGACAGGTAGTCCATTTTGACTAGGGAGATTATTTAAACGCATACCTAATGAACAAAAACTACAACCGATCCACATTTTCCAAATAGGCTCATTTTTGGTGAGTTTCGGTGTGAATGAACTGATCACTAAAATATCAACCAGTTGATCCTTATCTATAGGATCGACCTTGAGCGCACTTGCTATGCTAACTGTGTCTACACCATGAACCATCGTTGTAGATGCTTCATAACGTGTTTGATTATTTTTGGATATACCACCTTTTGCACTTGTATAAGTGCACTGAGTACGACTACTCATATTCAAATCGCTTGCAAAAAGGCAGGTATCTTTTGAAATCAATAAACCAGCTTGGTTAAAACAGGCACTTTCTGGAGTAATTAAGGGAGTATTCACGGAAATCTGTGGTGGACAAGTATTTGTTGAACTTTCGTCAACCACGATAATAGCGTCTTGTGAACTGTCGTTAGTCACAACAGCAATATTCAGCGTGGCTTGATGTGAAGCCCCATCTTGAACAATCAGGGATGTATTTCCTATCTCATATCCTGTGATGGTAAGCTCCCCTGTATCCCCCTGAATCTGAGCAGAGGCAATGCTGCTATCTGGTTCTTGGCTGATGTATTTCATCATATTACCTTTGGAGGTAAAGCCAGCTTTGATAGTCGATCCAATCGTCAGAACAATATTTTGTGTGACAGGTTCTAAGGGATTTGGTGTTATTCCACCATCATTAACATTCCCCGATGTCACTTGTGGGTTTGTGGTGACAGTGGGTTTCGCGACATAATTTTGATCAATGGCATTACCCGTAATTGAAAAATCTAAGACTACGGTTGATGCTGCATTAAATTGGGTATTGCCTGATTGATCCGCCTTAACTATGCAAGTTGTGCCGATTCCAGTCATTTTTACGATATTCCCCACAAGTACACAGGCACTACTATTGGCACTTAACGAGAAGGTAACGGGTAAATTAGAACTGGCTATTGCACTCAAGCTAACATCGGTATCATTAATATTTCTATTAAATACTGTCTTAAAAGTAATGAGTTGCTCAGATTTTGAGACTGACGGAAGTGTCGGTGTGGATGCGACGGTATAATGAGCAGTACAGCTTTTATTTGCGTTAAGTGTAACTTTCCCATCTGTATTACAATCACCCATCCAACCTGTGAAGATATAACCTGAATTTGCAACTGTTGTGAGCGTAATTGTCGTGCCTTCGTTATAACTGGCAGAACAATTTATTCCACAAGTAATCCCTGTAGGATTACTGTTGACAATGCCATTTGGAGAGCTGATATTCAGTGTGTAGGTTTTGGCAGCAGGGGGACTGATTTGTTTGAAATTGGCAACGCAACTTTTAATAGTCGTGGCACTTAATGTGACAAGGTTACTTGCTGTTGTTCCTTGGCAATCGCCACTCCAACCCGTAAACTCTGAACCAGTATTAGCTTTTGCTGTTAAAGTGATATTGTTATTTTTAGAGTAACTGTTAATACAAGTATTACCACAGTTAATGAAACTATCATCACTTGTAACCGTACCATCACCTGTTTTTATAATATTTAAGATATAAACAGTAGCAGCAAACTGTGCCTTACATGTCATATTTTTAGTCAAAGAAACAGTGATTGTTGTATTACTCGAGCTTGCTGTGCTGGCACAATCACCACTCCAGCCTTTGAAAACAGAACCAATACTCGGTGTCGCTGTTAAAACAACAGGAATAGTTGATTCGAAAGTTTGCTCACAACTCCCATTACTTGTTCCGCAACCAATATAGCCGCGTGAATCTATGACATTTCCCCATCCTTCATAACTTACGGTTAATTTGTAATTGGGTGGTGGAATATATGCAGGTTGGGTAGAGCCCCCCCCACTTCCTCCACCAGAACATAAATCTGTACAAGCACCTGCTGAAGGGTATAGTTGATGATTTAAATCACAATAATACTGACCACCAGAAGGAGAACAACCAGCCCATGAAACCTCAGAAAGTCCCATCAGACAAAGTGTAAAAAAAATTAAGTATTTTACCTTCAACAAACACCTGACAGATTTGTCATAAGTTCTACGATATTCCCACATAAATAATTCCTCCTAAAATGGTTGTTTATACAAGTAGTGCTATGAATGTACAGCTCTAGGGCGTGTCATCAATTAAGTTTTAACTGCACCCCACCCCTATAAAGAGGGCTAAACTTTAAAACCAGCCCCTAAATCCCCTAAAGGGGACTTTTAAAAATAAGAAAATGTTTATGTTTAATCTTTAACCCCCTTTAGGGGTTGGGGGCTTCTTTAAAGGTTTTTAAACGCGCTACTTTCTGTTAAAACCTAATTGATGACTCACCCTAACATTTGCTGGGTTTATTAGATGCAATTGATGCTCCGAACTGTAACAAAAAATGGAGAAATACATTTGACTTTGCCGCATAACTTTTTGACTTTGCCGCACAATCCGATGAACGGTTTATGCACATAGGAGTTATACAATTTAATTTGTAACTATTTGATTTTAATTTAAACAGCATTGTATAGTGCAGATTACTAACTCATTGCGAATAAAGAAATTGTAATTCCAATGACATAAATCTTCAGAAATGTAAAATGTCGCTCGTATGTAATGCTACAGAATGTGGGGAAGTTCATGGCTAAAATAAGCGGTTGCTATAAATGGCATTTACTTTAATAATACGCACGCCCTTTTAACCTAAGCTAAAAACCTTTCAATGAATACGATTGCACAGCGCATTGCTCAAGAACTCTCGGTACAAGAAACACAAGTCCTTGCCACCATTGCCTTGTTAGACGAAGGGGCGACCGTTCCTTTTATCGCCCGTTACCGCAAAGAAGCGACAGGCGGATTGGACGACACCCAGTTACGCAACCTTGAAGAACGGCTGCGATATTTACGAGAACTCGATGAACGGCGCGAAACCATTCTGAACAGTATTCAAGAACAACAAAAGCTCACCCCCGAATTAAACGCCGCGATTTTAGCCGCCGCCACCAAAACCGAATTAGAAGATTTATATTTACCCTACAAGCTCAAACGTCGCACCAAGGCACAAATCGCCAAAGAAGCAGGACTAGAACCCTTAGCTTTGGGATTATTAGCCGACCCCACCCTTGTTCCCGAAGTCGCTGCCGCCGCCTATCTAGCCCCTGAAAAAGGGATTGCAGAAATTAAAGAAGCACTCGATGGCGCGCGCCAAATCCTCATGGAAAAATTTGCCGAAGCCGCTGAATTAATCGGGCAAATGCGTGAATTTTGGTGGGAAAATGCGTGGTTATTCGCCAAAGTGGTAGACGGCAAGCAAGAAGAAGGTGCGAAGTTTTCTGATTATTTTGAGCACAGCGAATTATTAAAAAATATTCCCTCACACCGCGCACTGGCGTTATACCGTGGGCGCAACGAAGGCATTTTATCGTTACATCTCGCCTTAGAAAGCGAAGATAGTTTAACTTCCCATCCTTGCGAGGGTAGAATTGCCGCCTATTTCCAAGTCGCAGACCAGCAACGCCCCGCTGATAAATGGCTGCTCGATTGCGTGCGTTGGGCATGGAAATTTAAAATTCGCCTGAGTTTAGATGTCGATATTTTAATGCGCTTGCGGGAACTGTCTGAAAGTGAAGCGATTAAAGTTTTCTCTTTGAATTTAAAAGATTTATTGCTGGCAGCTCCCGCAGGCCCGCGTACCACTTTGGGATTAGACCCCGGTTTACGCACAGGCGTGAAAGTTGCCGTCGTCGATAACACGGGTAAATTATTGGAATGCAGCACGATTTATCCACACGCGCCGCGCAATGATTGGGATAATGCTATTCATAGTCTGGGCGTGCTTGCCAAAAAATACGGCGTAGAATTAATCAGTATTGGCAACGGCACCGCCTCGCGTGAAACCGATAAATTGGCGGGCGAACTGATTAAACTGCATCCTGAATTAAAGCTGTCAAAATTGGTGGTATCTGAAGCAGGTGCGTCGGTTTATTCCGCTTCAGAATTTGCCGCCAATGAATTTCCTGAGCTAGATGTGTCTTTGCGCGGCGCAGTTTCGATTGCGCGTCGCTTGCAAGACCCGCTCGCAGAACTGGTAAAAATTGACCCCAAGTCTATTGGCGTGGGACAATATCAGCACGATGTCAGTCAAACGCAATTAGCGCGTAGCTTAGATGCGGTCGTGGAAGACTGCGTAAACGCGGTTGGCGTGGATGTGAACATGGCTTCTATTCCACTTTTGAGCCGCGTTTCAGGATTAAATGCGGGCTTGGCTCGTAATATTGTGAGTTATCGTGATGCCAATGGCGTGTTTGCCAGCCGCGATGACCTAAAACAAGTACCGCGTTTAGGTGCGAAAACTTTTGAACAAGCCGCAGGCTTTTTGCGGATTATGAACGGCAGCAATCCGCTGGATGCTTCGGCAGTGCATCCAGAAACCTATTCTGTGGTCAAACGTATTGCCGAAAAATCGCAACGCCCCTTGCACAGCTTAATCGGGGATGTCGCTTTTTTACGCAAACTTAACCCCGCCGATTTTACCGACCTACATTTTGGAATCCCCACTGTGACTGATATTTTAAATGAGTTAGAAAAACCCGGACGTGATCCGCGCCCCGAATTAAAAACAGCTAATTTTCAAGAAGGCGTTGAAAAATTAGAAGATTTACAACCCGAAATGCTGTTAGAAGGCGTGGTGACCAATGTCACGAATTTTGGCGCATTTGTCGATATTGGCGTGCATCAAGATGGTTTAGTTCACATTTCAGCCTTATCCGACAGCTATGTGAAAGACCCTCGGGACATCGTCAAGACTGGGGATGTGGTCAAAGTCAAAGTGTTGGAAATCGACCTGAAACGTAAACGGATTGCTTTAACCATGCGTTTGCAAGATTCTGGCAAAGAGCGTGCGGCTGCGCCTGCCCGTGACAATCGCAGTGGGGAAAAGCCTGCTGCACGTTCAGGCGACAAGCCTGCGCGTCGTGATGGCGGTGCTGGAGCTGGCAAACCCCGTTCTAATGCAGGTGGCGGCGCGAATAAACAACCCGTGAAATTCTCTTCAGGCGACAAGATTTCTGAAATGGATACCGCTTTCGGAAGCGCGTTAGCAGCAGCCTTGAATCGTAAGCCTTCTTAAAAATCGCCTAGATTTACGCTGATAAATGCAGCAAAAAGCCCTCCTGAAATTTTTATTTTAGGAGGGCTTTTTAATTTTGTCTGAATCAAGATTTTCAGAATTAAAAGATAGTTTAATTTTCGTTCTAGGGCGTGTCATTAATTAAGTTTTAACTGCGCCCCAGCCCCCTAAAGAGGACTAAACCTTAAAACCAGCCCCTAAATCCCCTAAAGGGGACTTAAAACATTAAACATTAAATAACTTGTTTGTGTTTAGCTCCCTTTAGGGGGTTGGGGGCTTCTTTAAAGGTTTTTAAACGCACTACTTTCTGTTAAAACTTAATTGATGACACGCCCTAGGGCTTAATCCTGCTCAATTCGGGTAATCCTGTCAATCTTGATTCAGACAACTGCGATTTGCTCCGCCTTTGAAAAAGCGATAATACACTCTACATTTTTTTATTCCTAAATCTGAGGGCAAGATAAGTGCACTGTAAGGAATGTCTGAATCAGGATTGACAGGATTACCCGAATTGAGCAGGATTAAACCCTCTTCCTGTGAATTCTGATTTAGATAATTTTTTGAATTATTTAACCCGCCACATTCCGCTGGGTGCGTGATAATGAATGAAATTCGCCTGTTCCATCAGCCATTC
>JBDLSS010000170.1:0-6386 GCA_039799345.1 Pseudomonadota bacterium | reverse complement strand
TCCTCCGCTGCCAAATTAAATATCGATATGTTGGGTTATGAACCTGATCAGAAACAGATTTATTTAGAAGCCCTCGCGAAACCTTATGGCATGATTTTGGTGACAGGCCCGACAGGGAGTGGTAAAACCGTTTCGTTATATACAGGTGTGAATATTCTCAACACCGAAGATATTAATATTTCCACCGCAGAAGACCCCGTAGAAATTAACTTACCGGGGGTTAATCAAGTTCAAGTCGATGAAAAAACAGGGATGACCTTCGCCAAGGCTCTGAAGGCATTCTTACGGCAAGACCCTGACGTGATTCTGGTTGGGGAAATTCGGGATATGGAAACAGGCGGGATTGCAATTAAAGCGGCGCAAACGGGGCACATGGTGCTTTCGACCTTGCACACCAACGATGCACCGCAAACTTTAACGCGGATGATCGACATGGGTTTGCAGCCCTTCGCAATTGCGACCGCCGTCAACTTAGTGATGGCACAACGTCTGTGTCGTCGCTTGTGTACTTGTAAATTGCCCGATGACACCCCCCGAGAGTTATTGATAAAAGAAGGTTTTAAAGCTGAAGAAGTTGATGATCCTAACTTTAAAATATTTAAAGGTAATCCAGATGGCTGTGAACGATGCGCTACGCTGGGTTATAAAGGACGGGTAGGGATTTATCAAGTGATGCCGCTTTCTGATGAAATGCGGCGCATGATTATGCAAGGTTGTAATGCAATCGACCTTGCCGACCAAGCACGTAAAGAAGGCATTAATGATTTACGAATGTCTGGCTTACTCAAAGTCAAGAATGGTTTTACCAGTCTTGATGAACTGAACACGGTCGTGAACAAAGATTAAGGACGGCTATGGCTGAAAAACCCAAAAAAGCAGCCCAAAAATCCGAACAAAAGATGCCCGATGTCTTTGTTTGGGAAGGGCGCAACAAGCAAGGTCAGAAAACAAAAGGGGAAATGCAGGGCAACAGTGAGGCTTTAATCAAAGCACTGTTACGTCGCCAGGGCATTACTCCAACCAAAGTCAAGAAAAAGTCCCAAGGCGGCTTTATGTCGGGGGCGAATAAAAAGCCGATTACTGCTGGGGATATTTCTATCTTCGCTCGGCAATTAGCCACGATGATGAATGCGGGTGTACCCTTAATTCAATCTTTTGAAATCGTGGGCGATGGGCATGAAAACCCAACTATGCGTGAGCTGATTTTTGAAATTAAAACCAGTATTGAATCTGGTGGTACTTTTGCCGATGCTTTGCGCCAACATCCTGAATTATTCGATGATTTATTTTGTAACTTGATCGAAGCAGGCGAACAGGCGGGTATTTTAGAATCGCTGTTAACCAAAGTGGCTTCTTACAAAGAAAAAAATGAAGCTATGAAAAAGAAAATTAAAAAAGCACTGACTTATCCCACCGCAGTGTTGATTGTGGCGTTTATCGTGACCGCAATTTTGATGATTTTCGTGGTACCCATTTTCGCAGACATGTTTAAAGGTTTCGGCGCGAACTTACCTGGTATGACTCAAGTTGTGGTAAATATATCAAATGCCTTCGTGGCGTATTGGTATATTATTTTCGGAACGATTTATGGGATAATTTTCGCCTTTACTCAAGCACGTAAACGCTCTAAAACATTTTTTAATGCAGTGCAGCGTTTCTCTTTGAAATTGCCGATTTTCGGGGAATTATTGACGAAATCAGCAGTAGCCCGTTTTGCAAGAACCCTGTCTGTGATGTCTGCTGCAGGTACGCCTTTAGTCGAAGCGATGGTATCGGTCGCAGGCGCGACAGGCAATATTGTCTATTATGAAGCGGTGATGAAAACCCGTGATGAAATTTCCACAGGGACTTCTTTGGCAGCGAGTATGCGTGACAGTGGGGTGTGGCCTAACATGGTGATTCAGATGGTGCAAATCGGTGAAGAATCAGGCGCGGTTGACCAAATGCTAGGCAAAGTTGCGGACTTCTATGAAGAAGAAGTGGATAACTTAGTGGATGCTTTAAGTAGCTTGATGGAACCCATGATCATGGCATTCCTCGGGGTGGTTATCGGGGGCTTGGTGGTTGCAATGTACCTGCCCATCTTCAAAATGGGTTCGGTGGTGTAAATATTAGCATGACAATTTTCGAGTTTATCGCCAGTGATAATACGGCTCTGATCAGTGTGGTGGCAGTTTTTGGCTTACTGATTGGCAGCTTTTTAAATGTGGTCATTCATCGTTATCCCATTATGTTAGAACGTGAATGGCAGGCGGATTTTGCAGAATATACCCTTGAAAAAAATCCACCTGAAGATGCCGTGTGTGTGGATTATTTAAAAACGCTGTCGCTGAAAACCGAAAAGTTTAACCTTGTCGAACCGCGTTCGCGTTGTCCGCATTGTGGACACGCAATCACTGCTTTGGAAAATATCCCGCTGCTCAGCTATTTATGGCAGCGTGGACGTTGTACGGGTTGCGCACAAAAGATTTCAATTCGCTATCCTTTGGTGGAATTAGGCAGTGCAGTGTTGGTTGCGATTGTCGCGGCGCATTTTGGCTATGGTTTGCCGCTCTTAGCTGCCTTGGTGTTCACTTGGATGCTGTTGGCAATGAGCCTGATTGATGTGGATCGACAAATTCTGCCTGACGACATGACTTTTCCTTTGTTGTGGTTGGGTATTTTATGTAATTATTTTGGCTTGTTCACCAGCTTACAAGCCAGTGTTTTAGGCGCAATGATTGGCTATTTGTCTTTATGGTCAGTGTATTGGGCGTTTAAATTGCTCACGGGCAAAGAAGGTATGGGGCATGGTGATTTTAAACTATTGGCGGCTTTAGGCGCGTGGATGGGTTGGCAAGCCTTACCTGTGATTATTCTGTTGTCTTCGGTCGTCGGCGCAGTATTGGGCATTGGTCTGTTATTGCTGCAAGGACGTGATAAAAATACCCCTATTCCTTTTGGTCCTTACTTGGCTTGTGCAGGGTGGATTAGTCTGTTGTGGGGCGATAAATTGACCCAAGCTTATTTTAATTTGAGTAATTTATAGACATGTCTTGTTTGATGGTGGGATTGACAGGCGGCATTGCATCTGGGAAAACTTTGATTTCTCAAGAATTTGCCGCGTTAGGTGTTCCCGTGATTGATGCGGACGTGTTAGCGCACGCGTTGGTTGAGCCAGGGGCTGTGGGTTTGCAAGCCATTGTTGACGCATTCGGAACAGAGGTTTTAGTCAATGGGCAGTTAAACCGTGCTTATTTACGGAAATTAGTATTTGCTGATGCCAACCAACGCGCCCGCCTAGAATCGATTTTACATCCGCTGATTTGGCAAGCGATGCAGTTGCAAGTGGTGCGTTTAAAAACGCCGTACTGTCTTTTAAGCATTCCCCTCCTGTTTGAAACCCAGCAATATCGTTTAGTGGATCGCATTTTAGTGGTGGACTGCCCTGTCTCACTGCAACGCCAACGCCTTGCTGCCCGTAATGGCTTTAATGATTTAGAAATTGATCAAATATTGAACGCGCAAGCCAGTCGTGAGCAGCGTTTAAGTATTGCCAATGAAGTGATTGATAATAGTAAAGATATTGGCTACAGTGTGCGCCAAGTGAAAGCCTTGCACCGTGACTACCTTGCGTGGGCAAGTGCAGTTCATATCGCTAAGCTATAGAGAATGTAATACAATGCGATTAGCTAAGTCACTTGGCGGATAAGGTCAAGTGTGGATTGAAATAAATAAATAAACAAACAAATAAACATCGGTTAAACAACAGGTCATCCCTGTGTGTGCAGGATAGCTTTTGTGAAGAAAAAAATCACTTACGAACAGCCTTTAAACGAGCGCATTAAGAATTTATTGCGGATTGAACACTTGTTTGTAGGCATGAACTATAGTCTAAAAGCTCCTTCTGCATGGGATAGTCGGCATGTGGTTGTTTCGTTATTGGAAGTATTAGAACTACTAGGACGCAATGATCTCAAGCTGGATTTAGCCCGAGATTTAGAACATCACGCACATACTTTAGAGCGCTGGCAAAATACGCCTAATGTGGATACCGATCGCGTAGTCGAATTATTAGG
Organism: Pseudomonadota bacterium; assembly: GCA_039799345.1. GTDB lineage: Bacteria > Pseudomonadota > Gammaproteobacteria > Beggiatoales > Beggiatoaceae > JAQTYU01. The sequence goes on along the minus strand of JBDLSS010000170.1, from coordinate 2,328 downwards.
TGATGTCCGTACCGCACTGGCAAAACTCAGTACTGTGGAAGGACAGTTTGGAGATGACAGCCTCATTACCCAACATTCCCTGCTTAATTTATTGCGACAACGCAGCACGATTGCGGGGGGGGTATGCCGTTTCGATGTACCCAATTTTTATCATTGGTTACAGCGCAGTCCCAAACAACGTCTCGACGATTTAAATGCGTGGTTGTCACCGCTGGATATTATTCGTGAAGCAATTGATTTAAATTTATATATGATTCGTAATAATCTCCAAAGTTCGCAAGAAACGGCGAGTAAGGGCTTTTTTCAATCAAAATTAGATATGAATATTGATTATCAACTCATTCGGATTCGTCTGCCGTTGGAACACGCCTGCTATCCTGAAATCAGTGGCGGGAAACAACGCTTCAGCATACGTTTTTTTGAACAAGCGGATATGCGGGAACGCCCTTTGCAAACAGAACAAGATGTGAATTTTGAACTGTGCTGTTGTATGATGTAAACACCAGTGTTTACTGGCATAGCAATGCAAATAATGGCTAGTAAAATATGGGAATCTTCCCGCCCATAACCGAAAATAGGCAACACAGGAAACTGTAGCGATGGATAAAGTTTTTAAAGTGGGGGTATTCGGTTTAGCCCCGAATGAACAAAATACGCTGGGAAGTATTTTTAAACTGGCAGCAACCCGTAGTCGTCAGTATCATATGGTTGCAGCCACCGAGCGTGCTCAAGCCGAGATTGTCCTTGTTGATATGGATGATCCTCGGGCAATGGATGAATGGCGTAGTTTCAGCGTGCACCACAGCCAAATTCCCACAGTGAAAGTGACCAAAGCACCTGCCACGGGCACTGAACCTGCAACGGATGTGATGTTACGTCGTCCTTTGACCTTGAAACGGGTTTTAGAAACCCTCGATAAAGTCACCATTGAAGTACATAAATATGTGCCTGAATTGGTGGTGGGGGGCGAGGAAATTTTAGATGAAGCCGCCCATGCTGCTTTACTCGATGCCGCCCGTGGCGCACGCGATGCAACCCGCAGCGGGGTTAAAGCTTTGGTGGTGGATGACAGTTTGCCTGTGCGTAAGTCTATGGAAATCCAATTGGGTTTATATGGCATGGACATGGATTTTGCAGAAACAGGTGAAGAAGCCCTCGAATTTATCAAAAAGACGGTCTATGACATCATTTTCTTAGATTTGATGTTGCCCGGCATTGATGGTTACAAGGTTTGTAAAGTGATTAAATCTGAGAAAATGTCAAAAAATACCCCCGTGGTCATGTTGACGGGGAAAGGTTCGCGTTTTGACAAACTGAGAGGAACGATGGCTGGGGCAAGTGTTTATTTGACCAAGCCTGTGGAACAAGAAAAACTCAAGGAAGTGATTAAGCAATTTTTACCCGATTTTAATCAAAAAGCTTAATCCTACTTGAAAACGATGCTTTTTTCAGAGCATTTTGTAGCTTAAAGTGATTCCCTGTTAGCTTTGTAAAAGTGATATGATAACATCAGGGATGTGTATAGATTTCAACAAAAAGACGAGGAGAACGTAATGCCTGTTATTAACAAAATTCTTGTCGTTGACGATTCAACAGTGGATCGCATGAATATCCAAAATATCGTCAAGGACGCAGGGTATGAAGTGATTGCAGCGGCTTCTGGACAAGAAGCCATTGAAAAAGCTGCATCTGAAAAACCAGATTTGATTTTCATGGATGTCGTGATGAATCAAATGGACGGTTATCAAGCTTGCCGTGAAATTACCCATAATGAAGCCACGAAAAATATTCCTATCGTGTTTGTCACCAGTAAGGGACAAAAAGCCGACCGTATGTGGGCTGAAATGCAAGGGGGTAAGGCTTTAGTACAAAAACCTTACACGCCTGACCAAATCATTGAGCAAATCAATAGCTTCAAAAAATAACTTTTAACAGGCATAGCATCGCTATGCCTGTTTCTCTTCTTTTGGCATGAAGCTTGCCGCCATTTTTCCCAATGTATTTCCCCACGATAGTATAGTTAGCCTGAGGCAATAAAGGAGGATGAGCCATCAAGCTTTAGTCAAAATATAGCTGGATTAATAGTTAAGGTGAGATATTAAGAGATTACTGTAACTTGTTATTTGTTAAATTTTTTATTATTCTTATCCTACTCAACGTGGCGTTCGTGTGCAAGCTGCTTCATGAGGCCGCAACATAACTTAAATTTTAATGATAAGACTGGATTCGCAAACTGATTTTCTACTCACGATCAAGTCTAATTAGAAATCAGTAGATTCACTGCAAATGGGGAAAGGTTGACATGTCAATTAGCACTGCAGTCTCGCG
>JBDLSS010000169.1:0-6496 GCA_039799345.1 Pseudomonadota bacterium | reverse complement strand
ATGTTAATTTTGAGGAATTTAACAGCGAGTAGTTTATAACGGATATGGAATTTGCGTCTACAAATCAATTGTTATGAAATTGAACGCCATCCTGCCCAAATTCCCAGAAACAATTAAGCACAAGGTGACATTCAATTTTTCGCCAGAATAAATTATAATTCATAACATCTCTCTTCTACCTATATCCTCAAGATGTTTGCGTTACAACACGCTACCTTTCTCGTCTACTGTCTAAAATCGGATGTTTACGCACAATGCACTGGTTAGACCTGAGCATTTTAATCATTATTGTACTTTCAATTGCGTTGAGTTTTTTTCAGGGCTTGGTGAAAGAAGTCTTGTCACTGGTGGTCTGGCTGTTAGCTGTCATCATTGCTTTGGTATTCGGGCTGCAATTTTCTCAGGTGCTCAATACTATCATCAGTTTTCCTGACCTGCGCTTATTACTCGCGTCTTTAGGGCTGTTCACGCTCACGTTTACTTTGGGTTCAGTCATTAATTTTTTAATTATACGCTCCTTACGTTTAGGGGAAGGCAGCTTGGCGGAACGCATGGTCAGCGTGTTATGTGGCGGCGTGCGCGGGCTGGTAATTGTGATTGGATTAATCTTTCTCGCAGGCTTGACCCGCATCCCCAGCACCCGTTGGTGGCAAGAATCTTTATTAATCCAAGAATTTCAGCCTATGGTGTCAACCATCCGCAGCCAGTTGCCTGCTCAAAGTGCAGCCGCATTTAATTTTGAATCATTACCAAAACGTAGGTAATTCTTTTACTAACTAGGGTTGTCTTGCTATGTGTGGAATTATTGGGATTGTCGGAAAGTCTAGTGTGAATCAATCCTTGTACGACGGATTGACCATGCTACAACATCGCGGGCAGGATGCTGCGGGGATTGTCACCTGTGAAGGGAATCGTTTATATCTCCGTAAGGATAATGGCTTAGTTCGTGATGTGTTTCACACCCGTCATATGATCAATTTGCGGGGAAATATGGGGATTGGGCATGTACGCTACCCCACCGCAGGCTGCTCAACAATCGCAGAAGCGCAGCCATTTTATGTAAATTCTCCGTTTGGAATTACCCTTGCACATAACGGTAATTTAACCAACACCACCGCGATTGAAGAAACTTTATTCAATGAAGACCTGCGCCACATCAACACCGATTCAGACTCCGAAGTTTTATTAAATACTTTTGCCCATGAATTATTACAAGTCGCCAAAGTGCCCTTAAGCCCTGAAAATGTGTTCAGTGCAGTGCGTGGCGTGCATCGGCGTTGTCGCGGCGGTTATGCAGTGGTCGCGATGATTACAGGTTATGGCATCGTGGCATTTCGCGATCCTTTCGGCATTCGCCCATTGGTATTTGGCAAGCGCGAAACTGAAAGCGGCACGGAATATATTGTTGCCTCAGAAAGCGTCGTCATGAACGTCTTAGGCTTTGAATTAGTGCGTGATGTCGCGCCCGGTGAAGCCGTGTTTATCACCAAAGAAGGCGAATTATTCACCGCGCAATGTGCCGAAAATCCACAGTATTCCCCTTGTATTTTTGAATATGTGTACATGGCGCGTCCCGACTCGATTATCGACAAAGTTTCTGTTTATAAAGCACGGATGCGCATGGGCGAGGCATTGGCGAAAAAGATTTTACGGCTGTATCCCGATCACAAAATCGATGTGGTGATTCCGATTCCCGACACCAGCCGCACCGCTGCTTTAGAATTGGCGAACGTGCTTGATGTCAAATACCGCGAAGGCTTTGTGAAAAATCGTTATATTCCGCGCACTTTCATCATGCCTGGACAAAGTATGCGCAAAAAATCAGTGCGCCAAAAATTAAACGCGATTGGTTTAGAATTTAAAGATAAAAACGTGCTGTTGGTGGATGATTCGATTGTACGCGGCACTACTTCAAAGCAAATTATTCAAATGGCGCGGGAAGTGGGCGCGAAAAATGTATTTTTTGCAGCGGCTTCGCCGCCCGTGCGTTATCCCAACGTGTACGGCATCGACATGCCCAGCGTGCACGAATTGCTGGCGCATAACCGCACTGACCAACAAATTGCGGAAGAAATCGGCGCAGATTGGCTGGTTTATCAAGATATTGAAGATTTAATTGCCTGTGCTAAACGTGGCAATCCTGAAATTCAAAACTTCGATACTTCTTGTTTTACAGGGAATTATGTAACGGGCGATGTGGACGAAGAATATTTAAACCGCATTGAACAACATCGCAGTGATGCTGCCAAAGCGGAACGTGCCAAAGAAGCGGCAGTTTTAGAAATTCATAACGCAACTTAATTCATTTTTTGGGCTGGGAAGGCTTTCCAGCCCTGTGATGTGCCAAACTTATGCAAAATTCAGCGGATTTACCCGTAATTTCTTTATATTCCCGTCTTGGTGGTGAGGCTGGGATAAAAACTTTAGTGGATCGTTTTTACGATTTGATGGACAGCTTGCCCGAAGTACGTGAACTGCGCGATATGCACAGCGCGAATTTAGACCCCATTCGGCAAGTGCTGTTTGAATTTTTATCGGGTTGGCTGGGTGGACCGCAATTATTTTTAGAACGTCGCGGCGAACCCCGTTTAAGAATGCGTCACCTGCCATTCAAAATTGGGCGCAAAGAACGGGATCAGTGGATTTTCTGCATGTTCAAAGCGATGCAAGATTTAGGTGTGCCCGAGGCATTGCAAGAAGAGTTAAAAATAGCATTTTGGACCACCGCAGACCACATGCGCAATTTGCAAGATGAGCATTCTGCCAATGATTTGGTGGATGTGGTGGTGCATCGTCGTTAAGATTTTTGGTAGTGATAAACCGCCAAAGATTTTAACCGTTTATTGTCTGAATCAGGATTACCCGAATTAAGCAGAATTAAACCCTAATCCTGAAAATTCTTTAATCCTGTGAATCCTGATTCAGATAATTTTTAGTTCTTTAGTATTATCTGATTTTCTCACTCACTTCCGCTTTCTGATCCGCCAACATCTCACCCTTCCCTTATTCTTAAATTGCTTAAAAACATAAGAAATCAAACTAGGTAAACTGTGCTGAATCCTTTTATGATGCAGGAAAATATTTTCATAATACTCAGCACGGAGTCCTCTCATGTTCACACGCAATCTATTTTTTCTAGGTTTTATCCTCTCGCCCACTGTCTTGGCGGATGTGCCTACGCCCGCAACACTCTTGGCTTACAATTGCTTTAATTGTCATGGGGATAATGGGGTGAGTAAAGGTGGAGTGCCTTCTATCAAAGGTTTGCCTGCGAATATTCTTGAACTGACTCTAAAAAATTATCGCGATGGAACACAAGTCAGCACGGTGATGGGACGCATTGCCAAAGGCTTGAACGATGATGAAATCAAAGAATTATCCGCATTTATAGCTACCCTAAAATAGGAAAAATTCATGGCACTGCACAGACGTGATTTTCTAAAACTGTCCGCATTAGCAGGTTTCAGTCTTTCAAGTTTTCGCGCAATTAGCGAGACGACTGCAAATAATTTAAATGCCCGCGTGGTGATTGTAGGCGGTGGGATTGGCGGGGTGACGGCGGCAAAATATCTGCGTCGTTTCGCACCCAATTTACAGGTGACTTTAATTGAACCCAGCACCGAATATGTGACGTGTCCCGTGAGCAATTGGGTGATTGGAGGCACACGCGACATTCAATCCATCACTCAAAAATATGATGCGTTACATACGCGCCATGGGGTAAAAGTGGTACATGATTGGGTGACGCAAATCGATGTCGAAGCCAAAGTCGTGACCACGAAATCAGGGGCAAAATTCAATTATGATCGTTTAATTGTATCGCCCGGGATCGAAATGAAATGGGACAGTATTGAAGGCTATAACGAAGCCGCCAGCGAAATTATTCCACACGCATGGAAGGCGGGTGCGCAAACCTTATTGTTGCGTAAGCAATTGGAAGCGATGAAAGATGGGGGTGTGGTGATGATTGCTGTGCCTGCCAATCCATTCCGTTGCCCGCCTGGCCCTTATGAACGTGCCAGTTTAATTGCGAATTATTTGAAGCAGTACAAACCAAAATCCAAGCTGATTATTTTGGATGCGAAAGATAATTTCTCTAAACAAGCTTTGTTTATTCAGGGTTGGAAAGATTTATATGGCTATGACACCCCCAATAGTTTGATTAAATGGGTGCCCGCTGCGGAAGATGGCAAAGTCACGGCGGTCGATGTGAAGCGTAAGACTTTACGCACTGAATTTGGTACACACCAAGCCGATGTTTTAAATGTAATTCCTCCTCAACAGGCGGGCTTGATTGCGCGGCAAACGGGCTTAAGCAATGAATCGGGTTGGTGTCCTGTGAATGCGGTCACTTGGGAGTCTAAAATACATCCCAATGTTCATGTGATTGGGGATGCCAGCATCGCAGGGAAAATGCCAAAATCTGCGTTTTCTGCAAACTCACAGGCGAAGGTTTGTGCGGCGGCAGTGGTGAGTTTGTTACAGGGCGATGATCCCGCTACGTCTAAGTATGTGAATACTTGCTACAGTTTGCTCAGCCCAAAACAGGGTATTTCTGTCGCAATGGTGTATCAAATCAATGATGATGGAGTGATTGATGAAATTGCAGGCGCGGGTGGGGTCAGTCCTGCAACGGGAAATAGGCAATTGGAGGCGGTATTTGCTGCAAATTGGTATGACAATATTATGGCAGATATTTTTGCCTAAGTTGCTTATTAACCTCCTTAATCAGTCGAAGTTTGTAACCCCGATTAGCATGTTTGAGAACGTTAGAACAAGCTAAAACGTTATGGTGCAGGTTACAAACCTGCACCGGCAACTGGTGAATAAATATCCCGATTTGGGTTTTCGGTTAGTTTCGTTGCCTTAGTTTGAGTGGGGTGGGGAATGCCCACCCTACTCGGTTAGAATTCACTAGAACTCACTTTCCAAGCAACATCCTGCATGTCATTCATGCTGATAATTCTGGGTGTTGCATCAATTGCCCCTTTTCTCAATCTTTTACACAATTTACGATAAAGGTTTGCAGGATTGAGTTCTCCCGTTTCAAACTCTACATGAAGCACAACACATAGTTTTTTAGCCGACAAAAAATATTCTGCAAACGCTTGTTCTTCTGGATTCTGTGCATTGATTTTTGCGGGTAGTAAACTTGCTAACGCACCTAATAATTTAAGAATGACTTTATCGATTAATTTGATAAATTCTTGCTCATCAGAAAAATCGTGTAAGTCTTTAGACTTTGCTTTTGGGTGTGGACGGTAATCTTTAACCTCAATGAGCCACAAAGTTTTTTCCGTGTCCATTGCAAGTATATCCATTCCACTAATAGATTGAGTCAGAACCGTCTTTTCTCCTGAAGGTAGTTCCACGTGTAATGTCTGAGTTTCCTTAGATTGATATTGCATCGAGAGCATCTTTGTGTTGTAGAACTGCCAGTCATCAAATTTTGTGGCGTGCCAACCTGCTGGAAATTCAAAAGATAAACGATCTTCAATAATTGTTGTCGTCTCTGACATAATTATCTCCGACTTTTCATAAAGCGTGCGGATTGGGTCAGTTCTTCATCCAAGGCGGTGATGTCTCCTGAATCGTCAATATCATCTCCTTGTTCCACCAACACTTCATCCCCTCGCGTATGCAACCCAAACCAGCGCGTTTTGAGATTTTTATAGGTTTCGCTGGCGAGACCGATTTCAATTTCTCGCAATAAAAACAGGCTGTGTGTGGCGATGAAAATCTGTACGCCGTGAGCAGACAAAGTCAGCAATAAGGGCGCAATTTCTTTGAGTAAATGGGGATTTAAATTGGATTCAGGTTCATCCCAAAATAAATAACCGCGTTGTAATGCACCTGTTGTAATCAGGCGCGCTAACATCGCTAATTTACGTTGTCCTTCGGAAATCAGATGGGCTTCTAAACGTCCCTTTTTCGCAGTCTTGAGATAAAAACGTCCATTTTTATCCAGTTCAATTTCCCCACCCATTGCCGTTTCTAATTGCGTTAGTAAGGCTTGCATGGCGGGTTCAAGTTTACGTTGTTTTAAGCCACCCAATGCGACACACATGTCTCGCCATGTTTCTTCAAAGGCAAGATAGCGATTTTCATAGATTTCAACAAATTCGGGAAAAATACTTAACAGTTCTTTGGTGGGAAAATACACGGGGCGCGTGGTGGGTAACTTGGTCGGGGCTTGTTGCAGTTCTATGCTTTCGCTGTCGGGGGAAAAACATAAATGGCTGTCATATTCGCTTTCTTCAAAATTGAGAATAATTTCAGCTTGTGTTTGTTGATAACTGACTAAATTTCCCAAGGTTTCTGGGCGCAGTACATTAAACAATTTGGTCGCAATGGCATCGTCAAATTCTGCGGGGCTGGCTTCGTCAAATTCTGCGGTGGCTGCAATAACGGAATATGCCGCTTTTAGAATATGAGTTTTTCCTGTGGCATTTTCCCCAATAAAAATATTGAGTTGTTGGCTAAATTCGAGTTTTGT
>JBDLSS010000168.1:0-5692 GCA_039799345.1 Pseudomonadota bacterium | reverse complement strand
GCATTGAAGTATTGACCGCTTAGGTCGTTGAAACATGCAAAGGTGTTGCGTGCAGTAATAACGATTGAGTTGCATTGAAGTATTGACCGCTTAGGTCGTTGAAACTAGCGTCCTTGACTGGTCATGAATTAGACGGGCTTGTTGCATTGAAGTATTGACCGCTTAGGTCGTTGAAACGCATGGGTTGAGAAACCAAACTTACTCCCCATCTAGTTGCATTGAAGTATTGACCGCTTAGGTCGTTGAAACCGCTTGTAATGAAAAATCTACAAATTTCGCACCTTGTTGCATTGAAGTATTGACCGCTTAGGTCGTTGAAACCTTAATTTGTTGGTGACTGCTTAGTAGAGTTATTTGTTGCATTGAAGTATTGACCGCTTAGGTCGTTGAAACTCTAACCGCCGCCGCCCGAGAGGTGTGCAGGCTAATTAGTTGCATTGAAGTATTGACCGCTTAGGTCGTTGAAACGCCCCGTGAAATCAAACAATAAAGTGAGGTACGCTCACGTTGCATTGAAGTATTGACCGCTTAGGTCGTTGAAACATGTGCCCGCAATGTTCGCAGACCATATTAGCGCGTTGCATTGAAGTATTGACCGCTTAGGTCGTTGAAACCGTGATACCGATTAACGCAATGCTGTTAGATTGCTGAGGTTGCATTGAAGTATTGACCGCTTAGGTCGTTGAAACAAGGTAATTAACCATCACAATTTGTCTTACATTTGGTTGCATTGAAGTATTGACCGCTTAGGTCGTTAAGAAAGCGCGAACCACCTGTGTTTTTTACATCAGAACAGGTTCGCGCAGTTCTTCTCAGAACGAAAAAAGCCCCGATGTTTTTTAATCAGCATCGGGGCTTTTTTTAACTGTTAAGCCTTAAATCTTTAACGGGGTGTTAATTTTCTTTTAATAAACTGCCAAAAATTTTGCGGTGGAAGAGTAACATCTTCAATCAGATGCAGTAACATCACCGAAATGTTATCCGAGCCACCATGCTCATTTGCCAAATTCACTAACTCCTGCGCCATACGCCCCAAATCCAATGGTGATTTATTTAAAATGGGTTCAATCGCCTCATCATCCAACATATCGTTTAAACCATCAGAACACAGCAGATATAAATCATTTTCCAGCACAATCTGAGTTTGTACATCGATGTCCACTTGTTCCATCACTCCCAGTGCGCGGGTGACGATATGCCGATTGGGCGAATGTTGCGCCTGAGCGCGGGTATAAAAACCGCAGTCGATTAATTCCTGCAACACCGAATGATCCACCGTCAATTGTTGCAACTGCTGATGACGTAAGCGATATAAACGCGAATCACCGACATGCGCAATGCTCAATTCATGTCCTTTCAACACTGCCGCGACAATCGTTGTGCCCATGCCCCGATATTGCGGCTCGTGGGTTGCCGCATCGAGAATGGCTTGATTTGCCTTTTGAATCGCACTTTTCAACAGCGCATTGATCACCGCACTGCTCGCCATTTGATTTTGTTTTGCATATTGCAACAGGCTTGCACTTAATTCGGAAAGCACCGTATCCACCGCAATCTTGCTGGCAACTTCCCCCGCCTGATAGCCGCCCATACCATCCGCTAACACTGCAATGCCTAATTTGGAATCATGCGCCATACAATCTTCATTGTGTTCTCGCACTTGTCCCGTGTCGGTACAACTCGTAATCTCTACGCGCATGATAATCTAATCGCTGGTTGAATAAGGCAATTTAAAATGACAGCAGTCTTGTAAAACTTGCATGGGGATGTCGCCCTGTATTTTCGCACATTCGCACAAAGTATGGGCAAATTCTGCACCCGATTGAAAACGGTTTAAAGCGATTTTTTGCAAAGCCTTATCGACCACTTCCCCCACACAAATCGGTAAGTCGGGGCGGATTTCCAACACGTTTACATAAGACTCGTTGGTAATTTTAAAAATTAATGCCGCCATTGAATCCGCGCCCTGAAACGGCAATTGTCCCGTCAATAGTTGGTACAAAGTCACGCCTAAAGAATATAAATCCGCTCGCCCATCAATCTGTTTGCTCGCCAATTGTTCAGGCGACATGTACGAAGGCGAACCCAAAAATACGCCTGTTTTAGTTTTATTGGAATCGGTAATGTGTGCAATACCAAAATCCGTGATTTTAATATCTTCAGTCGCAGGATTGTACATAATATTGGCGGGTTTGATGTCGCGATGAATCACGCCTTGCTGATGTGCATAATCCAAAGCCAATGCCACTTGATGCACAATTTTCATCACCGTCGGCACAGGCAATAAATTTTCAGTTTTGGTAAACGGCACTAAACTGCCGCCTTTGAAAAATTCCATCGAAATATAGGCTAAATCATTTTGCTCGCCCGCGTCATAAGTCGAGATAATATGCGGATGTTGCAAACGTCCTGCGGCAGTGGCTTCACGGAAAAAACGTGCAATCGCTTCTTCAAATTCAAAACCATCAAATTCTTGGGATAAGGCTAAGGTTTTAATGGCGACTAAACGATCTAATTTCGGCTCTTTGCCTAAATACACAATTCCCATCGCACCGCGCCCCAATTGGCGTTCAATTTGATAACGCCCAATTGTCGGTTTTTCCCCTGATTCGTCAGCTAACAAGCAATCACGCGGATTGAAACTTGCGGGGCGTGCGTGATTCAATCGGTCTAAACGGCGTTCTACATCACGGAAATTCATATCATTTTTTAAAATATAACGATACACCGCGCCCGCGCCGCGAGGATAACGTTTCAATTCATAATCCAGCGCGAGATTATAAAGCAGGCTTAAAATTACAGGATCGGGTGGGCACAATCTAAATTTTTCAAATGCCATGTCTAACTGCCCTTGTCCTTGTAACGCCAAACCCAATAAACGATTACTTTCAATCGCATCGGGATGCAGACGGAACGCATCTTGATAAGCAATGATGCTATTTTTAATCCACAGGCTGCCTTGTCCAAGCATTAAAATCAACAGTAAAAATCCCATTGGCACATCGTAAGCATTGGCTAATAAAATGAAATAAGTCCCCAAAATCACGCCTGTCAATCCGCAAATCCATAATAAAGCAGTTTGTGGTGATTTGATGTTAGGCAGCAGCAAGCTTAAAAATAACACAACTACCAACCACGCGCCAAACTGCACCCACACGCTCCACACAGGCTGAATAATTACTTGATTTAATAAGCTATTAACGGCATAAGCGGTTAAAAAAACGCTGGGTAAATTGCCCACGGGTGTAGGAAAAAGCGTGCTAAAAGCGGGCGCAGTCACTCCAATTAATACTACTTTGTCGCGAAATTTTTCGGGGGAAATTTTGCCTGTCCACAAATCGGCGACACTATCGACGGTGAAAGCATTGGGATTGAATGGTGGTTGAATGCTTAAATCGGAATTGTGCGCCACTCGCAACGCGCCCGCCAAGCGAGGTCGTTTTTCCAAACGCACTTCTAAATATTCACTTTCAAAACTGCGGGCTTTGGCAGCCAACAATAAGGGTAAGCTCGGCAAATACATCGCACCGGCTTTAGATACAATCGGCTGGCTGTATCCTTGCGTCGAACTGGGTAAAAATCCCACCCCTGCGGCGGTTTCACCCAAGACAGCAATGGGAGCTAGAAAATGCTGACTGGTCAATAGATTGGGTAATTCTTGGGTGATTTCGTCGGGGTCAAGTTTGCGGGTGACTAATTTGAAATGTGCCAGATATTCAGGTAAGGGTGTGGCGACTTGCGTTTGCATAGGCATTCCAAAAAATACCTTGCCCGCTTTTTTGACGCTATAAGCAAGGCGTTGATCACTGTCGAGTTCCATGCGTACAGCGTACAATTTATCTTCTAAAGTGGTCAGGGTTTCATTAATATTTTTATGCGCTTGAATGAGTTGGGTAAAATCTGTGGTATTCACACTGTCGGGGGCACGGGCGCGTAATTTACCCAAACTTTCTAATGCACCGCGTAACTGATCGGGCAGGGTGGCAAGACCTTTGTCTTGTGCATAATATGCCAACATTTCTTCAACTTGCGGTAAGGCGGGATTCGTGTGCGGTTGGGAAAAATCTTGGGTGAAGGCAATTGCTTTGCTGTAGGGGGCAAGCTTATCTATCAATTGTGCGTAAATATTGCGAGACCACGGATAATCCCCCAGTTGTTGAATACTGGGTGCGTCAATGGCAAGTACTGCGACAGTATTATTTTGTAAGGCGGGCGTGGGTAAGTTGCGTAAACTGAATTGGTACAGCATTTGATCTATATATTGCAAGCCATTCAAGGCAAATAATAAGGCGCACAAGCTCCCAATAACGAAGCCTATCCATTGGTCTTGTTCCCAAAATCTGTCTCGTATACGCATGATATTCAGCAATTGCTCAGAAAGTTACAGGGGCTTTAGCAGAATATATGCCAAACTGCTAGGGTGTGTCATCAATTAAGTTTTAACTGCGCCCCGACTCCCTAAAGAGGGCTAAACCTAAAAACCAGCCCCTAAATCCCCTAAAGGGGACTTAAAATATTAGGTAGTGCAAAATAAGTAAGGATTTTAGCCAGCTTATTGTCTGAATCAGGATTGACAGGATTATCCGAATGAAACAGGATTACCCTCTGATATTAAAAACGTTAAGTTTCATTCTTTAATTCTGAAAATCTTTTAATCCTGTAAATCCTGATTCAGACAATCATTACAACTTGAGCACTACCAAACATTAAATAACTTGTTTGTGTTTAGCCCCATTTAGGGGGTTGGGGGCTTCTTTAAAGGTTTTTAAACGCGCTACTTTCTATTAAAACCTAATTGATGACACGCCCTAGGTCACGTGGGGTTCTAACAAGGGAATAGACGGACTACCCCCTAAAAAATAATGAATAATCTGTGCATTATAACGATAAATTATTATTCGAATCAGAATTTACAGGATAACCCGAATTCACTTGCCCCTTTTTGAAAATATCAGCATTGACATAACTTTCAGAGTTTGGAACGAGAAACAGTTTTGCGCCAACTGCGTAACTCCTAAAGATATTAAGAAATCCATGCAAACCCGCCGCAGTCCGATATACTTACTTGTCTAAAATATGCTATATGCTAAGAACTCTTCCAAGACACGCACTATTTAGAGATAACTAATGAATATTGCAGAATACATGCTCCACATTGGCAAAAATGCCCGTGATGCCGCCACGGTTTTAGCGCGCAGCAACACCCAAGTTAAAAACGCAGCTCTGGCAGCCATTGCCGACGAATTAGAAGCGCGTCAACCCGAATTACTCGCCGCCAACGCCCAAGATTTAGCCGCAGGCAAAGCCAATGGTTTAGAAGCCGCGATGTTAGATCGTCTCACTTTGAATGAAAAAGGCATTGCAGGCATGATTGAAGGCTTACGCCAAGTCATCGCCTTGCCTGACCCGATTGGTTGCATCAGTGATTTACATTATCGCCCCGCAGGTTTTCAAGTCGGGAAAATGCGCGTCCCTTTGGGCGTGGTTGGGATTATTTACGAAGCCCGCCCCAACGTCACCATCGATGCCGCAAGTCTGTGTTTGAAATCAGGCAATGCCACGATTTTGCGCGGCGGCTCAGAAGCGATTCAATCCAACCAAGCGATTGCAAAATGCATCGCCGCAGGTTTGGAAAAAGCAGGTTTACCCGCCACCGCAGTGCAAGTGATTGAAACCACCGACCGCGCCGCCG
>JBDLSS010000167.1:0-6846 GCA_039799345.1 Pseudomonadota bacterium | reverse complement strand
CAAATATCATAAGAATTTATCTCCTTATCTCGTTTTTTAAAGAACTCTACCGTTTGCGTTGGGGTATTGAGACCTTCTTTTATATGCTAAACAGGCTAAGAAATCTTGCTTTTAACGCTTAACTTAATGGCTGTGAAACAGAGTTTGGGAACGAGAAAGTTCTTTTCTAAATCTCTCCGTTCTCCTTCGTAGGAGTTACGCAGTTGAAACACGAATTTTTTTATTTACAATGAGTTATTGTGTAATGTATATTAATATTTATAGTAAAATCAAGAAGTTATTAATTAAACTGCGTAACTCCTACTTCGTTAAAATTTAAGCGGTATTCGCCTAGAATTCACACTTTTCGCGCCAAGCCCTAAAGAGTTTCACAGAACAGCGTAGACACGAGTAGAGACGAAAAGAATGAACTATAATTCAACAGAATATTTTGAATGACTTCATTAGAATCCCTTAAACAATAACGATAACAAACCACCATGTCAGATGCAGATATCGCTTTATCACTTCAAGCCGAAGTTCAGGCGGCAATTGCCGAAAAAATACCGCTTAGAATTCAAGGTAGTGGTAGTAAAGCATTTTATGGGCGCACATCCCAAGGCAAATGCTTAGCCGTCGCGCCCCATTGCGGAATTATTGATTACGAACCCAGCGAATTGGTGATGACTGCCCGCGCAGGTACGCCGCTCAAAACCATCAACGCGCAACTTGCCGCCCAAGGGCAACATCTTGCTTTTGAACCGCCACATTTTGGTAACAATGCAACCTTGGGCGGTACGATTGCTTGTGGATTTTCAGGCAGCAGTCGCCCATATTTAGGCGCGGCGCGGGATTTTGTGCTGGGGGTGAAATGTATCACGGGCAAGGGCGAGATTTTACATTTCGGCGGGCAGGTGATGAAAAACGTCGCGGGCTATGATGTCTCGCGGCTGATGGTGGGTGCGTTGGGCAGTTTGGGGGTGTTGCTGGAAATTTCGTGCCGAGTATTGCCGATTCCTGTGCAACGAGTCAGTTTACGCCTGCCTGTCGATAATGAAGCGCAAGCCTTGCAACAACTCACCCATTGGAATACGCAATGTTTGCCTTTAACCGCCAGTTGTTTTGATGGTGAAGCAGTGTGGTTACGCTTGGCTGGGGTAGAAATCACCCAAGCACGGCAAAAAGTACCCGCAGAACTTGTACCTCAAGAGATGGCAAGTGCGTTTTGGGAAAATTTGCGGGAACAGCAATTAGACTTTTTCACCAACGCACAAGCTCCCTTGTGGCGTTTATCCGTGCCGCCCACTGCACCGAGTTTAAACTTAGGCAACAGTCTCATTGAATGGGGTGGCGGTTTACGTTGGGTGCACAGCGATTTGCCTGCGGAACAAATTCGTGCGGCTGTGGAAAAAATTGGTGGTCATGCCACCCTGTTTCGGGGCGGTGATCATGCGGCTGAAGTATTTCATCCGTTGCCGTCTGTGTTGCGAAAATTACACGAGCGTTTAAGGCAACAATTTGATCCTAATAATATATTAAACCCCAGCCACTTCAGCACGCACTGGTAATTTTGGTTACAATACACGGTGTTTTTTTATCCTTTGGTTTCAATCCATACTTGACCCTATCTGTCAAGTGAAAAACCATCGACAGATAGAGGTCGCTGGTTGTGCTCTCCGTAAACGAAGAGCTTGCCAAAAATAATAATATGTTAACGCATGTTGGAACAATTGAACTATCCCTCTCAAGGGCGAGGTTTTAGACCATAAAGGAAATTGGATGAATGTTGAACTTAATGAGCAATTTCAACACGCCGACTGGAGCGAAGAAGCGCGTCAGATTTTGCGGACGTGTGTACATTGCGGTTTTTGTACGGCGGTGTGCCCAACTTATCAATTGTTAGGCAATGAATTAGACAGCCCACGCGGGCGAATTTATCTCATTCACTCAATGTTAGAGGGAAATATCACCACACAGGAAACCCAATATCATTTGGATCGTTGTTTAAGTTGCCGTGCCTGTGAAGCCTCGTGCCCATCTGGAGTGCGTTATGGGCGTTTATCCGATATTGCCCGCGAATTAATTGATCAAGAAATTCCACGTCCACGCCTGCAACAATTGCAACGCTGGGCTTTGCGTCAAGTGATGTCTCATCCCAAACGCTTTGCGGCATTATTGGCTTTGGGCAGAATTGCCCGCCCGTTTTTACCCGCTAAATTAAAAGCGAAAATTCCTGTCGCCCAAAAACGTTTACTTGCCCCAAGAGCACCGCAAGCACGTAAGGTATTAATGTTAGAAGGTTGTGTACAACCGAGTTTAGCCCCGAATATCAATATTGCAGCCCAGCAAGTGCTTTATAAATTGGGAATTAGCGTGTTGAAAGCCCCGAATGCGGGTTGTTGTGGCGCATTGAGTTATCACTTGGCGGCGCATGAGGAAGGTTTGGGGCATATGCGGCGGTTGATTGACGCATGGTATCCGTTGTTGGATCAGGTCGAGGCAATTATTATCACTGCCAGCGGCTGCGGTAGCATGTTGAAAGAATACGGTGAATTGTTCAAAGATGACCCGCAATATGCTGAAAAAGCGATGCGGATTTCTGCCGTGGCAAAAGATATTAGTGAAGTGTTGGCGCAGGAAGATTTAAGCCAATTGCAGCTTAAACAAGCCCCGAAGAAACAAGTGGCGGTGCATATACCTTGTTCTTTACAACATGCGCAGCGCGTGGTTGGGGTTTTGGAATCGGTGGTGCAACGCATTGGTTTTGACACTACGCCCGCCCCTGATGGACATTTGTGCTGTGGTTCTGCGGGGGTTTATTCGATTTTGCAGCCTGAAATTTCTCAGCAATTGCTAAACAATAAAGTACAGGCTTTAGAATCGGGCAAACCTGAATTTATTGTGACTGCAAATATTGGCTGTTTGATGCACTTGCAAAGCGGTTCAAGTTTACCTGTGCATCATTGGGTGGAATTGGTCGCGGAAAATTTGGTTTAGATTCAAATACAGGACTGTTTCCCCAAAAAAATTCAGTTAAGTAGCCCGTATTCCGCTACATACAGGCTACATTTTCAGGTAGTTTCAAATAAGTAAGGATTTTAGCCAGCTTATTTGGCACTACCCATATTTTTATATGTGCTTGCCCTGAGGGCAAACCCCTAGCCTGATATTGCAACTTCGCTTATGCTAGGCTTTTTCACCGATTGCGTACTTTATTCCCATGAATCCAAGCTTAGCATTGTTACAACCTTACCCCTTTGAAAAACTTGCTAAACTCAAAGCAGGTTGCACCCCGCCCAGCGAATTACGCGCCTTGAATCTGTCCATTGGCGAACCGCAACATCCCACGCCCGCCTTCATTGTCGAGGCATTGTATCAAGCCGCCTTTCAAGGCTTAGCCAAATATCCCACCACTTTAGGCGCGGACAATTTACGTCAAAGTATTGCTGCTTGGTTGGAACGCCGTTTCAAATTGCCCGCAAACAGCGTCAACCCCGCGCAACAAGTTTTGCCCGTCAATGGCACACGCGAAGCCTTATTTGCCTTTGCCCAAGCGGTGATTGACCGCACAGCTAAACAGCCCACGGTATTAATGCCCAGCCCGTTTTATCAAATTTATGAAGGTGCGGCATTATTAGCGGGTGCACAACCTTATTTTATTAATTGTGTGGCAGAAAATAATTTCCTGCCCGATTTTGACAGCGTGCCACCTGAAGTTTGGGCAAATTGCCAATTGCTGTATATTTGTTCGCCCGGAAACCCCAGCGGCAGCGTATTAGAGCTTGCGACCTTGCAAAAATTAATTCATTTAGCCGATGAATATAATTTCATCATTGCCGCAGACGAGTGTTATTCAGAACTCTATAATGATGAATTAAATCCACCTGTCGGTTTGCTGCAAGCTTGTCACAGTTTACAACGCAATGATTTTAAACGCTGTGTCGTATTTCATAGTCTATCCAAACGTTCCAATGCGCCCGGTTTACGTTCAGGCTTTGTCGCAGGCGATGCGGACGTGTTAAAAAGCTTCTTGTTGTATCGCACTTATCACGGCTGCGCGATGTCTTTAGCGGTGCAAGCTGCCAGCGTGGTGGCGTGGGAAGATGAACTTCATGTTGCAGAAAATCGGCGTTTATATCGGGAAAAATTTGCGGCAGTGCTGGAAATTTTATCGCCGATTTTGCCTGTGCAACGTCCGCCCGCAAGTTTTTACTTGTGGATAAATACACCTGTTTTGGACGAGCAATTTACCCGCGATTTATACAGCGAACAAAATGTGACGGTGCTGGCGGGTAGTTATTTATCGCGTGAAGCGCACGGGCTGAATGCGGGGAAAAATTATATTCGAATGGCACTCGTGCCGACTTTGGATGATTGCATCACCGCCGCCGAGCGGATGCGGGAATTGTTGCGTCGTTATTAAGAATTTTACTGCACCCCCAAGCCCCTAAAGGGGGCTTTAAAGATAACAAATCTTTAATTTTTTAGTGTTTAGCCCCCATTAGTGGCTTGGGGGCGCAGTTAACTCTATCATAAATTTAATGAAAACACGGAGTTCCAAATGAAGTTAGAAAAATTACAAACGATTATCGAAAAAGCTTTTGAAGATCGTGCCAACCTTTCCCCCCGCCAAGCTGAGGGCAAAATTGTTGAAGCAGTCAGCGATGTGATTGAGTTGCTGGATCAAGGCAAAATTCGTGTTGCTGAGAAATTGGATGGGAAATGGATTGTGAATGAGTGGGTTAAAAAGGCAGTGTTGTTGTCTTTCCGCTTGGAAGATAATTATTTCATCAAAGGCGGTTTTACCAATTATTTCGATAAAGTGCAGTCTAAATTTGCAGACTTAAGTTCTCGTGAATTCCGTGAGCTGGGTGTGCGCGTGGTGCCACCTGCCACGGCACGTAAAGGTTCTTATATTGCGCCTAATGTGGTGATGATGCCATCTTATGTGAATATTGGCGCGTATGTGGACAGCGGCACGATGGTTGATACTTGGGCGACGGTCGGCTCTTGTGCACAAATTGGGAAAAATGTGCACTTGTCAGGTGGCGTGGGCATTGGCGGGGTATTAGAGCCTTTACAGGCTTCTCCCACGATTATTGAAGATAATTGCTTTATCGGCGCACGTTCTGAAGTGGTGGAAGGCGTGATTGTGGGCGAGGGTTCAGTAATTTCGATGGGGGTTTATTTGGGGCAAAGCACCAAGATTTATAATCGTGCCACGGGTGAAGTCAGCTATGGTTATATTCCTCCGTATTCCGTCGTGGTTTCTGGCAATCTGCCCTCCAGCGATGGCAAATATAGCTTGTATTGTGCGGTGATTGTGAAGCAAGTCGATGAAAAAACGCGCGGTAAAGTGAGTTTGAATGAATTATTGCGCGATGTTGAGGAGTAAATAAATTAAGTGAGGAGAATTGGTCGTGCTATGAACACTGCCAATCCTTGATTAGCTTGAATTCAAGAGCTGTTAGGTTTTAAAAATCTAACAGCTTTTTTATTATAATCAAATAGTTATTGATTGAACTGTGTAACTGATAAACTCACTATGTAAGCAAAGAATTGTAACAACTATCAATCTTGAATAAATAAGCGCGATAATAGCAAGTAATTGAATACTTTCTATTAAATCGCAGCTTAGTCAATGCCTCATTATGTATAATGTTTACAGTACACTTATTCCAATTTTCATCATTATTTCATTGGGTTATACACTCAAAACTTTATGTTTTACAGATGAATTTTTTTGGAAATCCCTAGAAAATATTACCTATTTTGTGTTATTGCCCATTCTCATGCTCAATGATTTGGTCAAAACCTCGCTAGAAAATATTCAACTTTTAAGCCTTGCCATAACCGCCTTAAGTGCTGTTTTTATTGTAGGTCTCCTGCTAATTTTATTTAGACCCTTATTAAACCAACTTTCGGGTGCAGAATTTTCCTCAGTTTTTCAAGGCTGTATTCGTTTTAACAGTTATATCGGCATGGGAATAGCCTACGCCTTAAATCCACAATCAGGCGTAGCTCTGGCATCATTGACTATGATCGTGATGATTCCTATGGTCAATATTTTATCAGTTATCGTGTTAGAACATTACGCCACCCATACACCAACTCGCTGGCAAAATATTGTTAAAGCCTTATTAAAAAATCCCTTGGTAATTACTTGTTTAATTGGATTTATTTTAAACCGAGCGCATGTTGCCTTTCCTGCCGAAATTCACCAAACTTTCAAAGTATTAGGCAGTGCAGCTTTACCCTTAGGTTTATTAGCAATGGGAGCGGGTTTACAATTCAGCACCATTCAACACAGCTTAGGTAGCCTATTACTCAGCAGCATATTGAAGTTGAGCCTCATGCCCGTTTTGACTTGGGAAGTGTGCCGCTACATGATAATTTCATCAGAATTACAACAAATTATTATCTTATTTTCAGCCTTGCCAACCGCAAGCACTTCCTATATTTTGGCGCGGCAACTGGGCGGCGATTATGTGCTGATGGCAAATATTATCACCCTAGAAACTATCATCTGTGCGTTTACGTTGCCGTGGGTTTTAATTAATCTTACTTAATTTTGACTGAATCTCTTAGTTTAATCAGGGTATAAAGATTAAATCTTTGTCTTTAGCTCCCTTTAGGGGGTTGGGGGATTGAGTTAAAAACTTAGGGCACAGTCAAAAAAACTAGTCTCACTTATTCTTTTTTATTATAATAATATATTTAAAAGTAATAAAAACCGCGCAGTTTGTTCATGAACTGAAAAATGAGAATGGAAGAGCCTTTCGTGAACATCTATCCCCGTTTCAAATCGGTATAGATTGAAATTATGCTTACAATATGGAGTCGTGGCTTTACATGAGTAAATTTATA
>JBDLSS010000166.1:0-8110 GCA_039799345.1 Pseudomonadota bacterium | reverse complement strand
TGCAAAAAATCGGGATCGAATTATTATTTCTGTCCCTGCAACGCCCGTTGCAAACACGGCTGCACAACCCCCACGCCCTTAAAAACTAAACACACCCTGCGCCTTTTCCCAATAAATGTGAAAGAGAGGGCGCAGGAGCGATTTCAACGACGTAATACTTTTGGCAAAATATCACGCAGCCCATAAAATGGTAGATTTATCCTGTGTGATGTTCTATGCTTGCATACTAAATAAAAGCTTCCTTTTTCATATTCCAACATATCAATGACACTCCCTAAAGTTTTATTTAGTATGAGCCTGGTAGGAATTCTCTCAGGTTGTGCAACGACCACACATCAAGCCGATCCACTCGAACCCCTTAACCGTGGTGTTTATGCCTTTAACAGCGACATGGATCACATGGTGCTAAAACCCTTAGCGGAAAGTTATAAATCAACATTACCCAGTGTTGCTCGCACAGGAATTGGTAATTTTTTCAGTAATTTAGATGATGTAGTTGTCATCGCTAACGATTTATTACAGCTCAAATTTTCACAAGTAATTTCTGATGCGGGACGCTTTTTAGTCAATACCACCGCAGGCTTATTAGGGATAATCGATGTGTCGACCCCTCTGGGTATGCCTAAACATCATGAAGACTTTGGACAAACTTTGGGTTATTGGGGTGTCCCCCAAGGTCCGTATGTGGTGTTACCTTTCTTTGGGCCTAGCAATTTCCGAGATATTGCAGGACGTGTCGGTGATTTTTTCACTGATCCTCGGATTTATTACACAGATAATGCAGATGTGCGCCGTTTCTACTGGAGCACCAACACCTTAAAAGTCGTTGATGTTCGCGCCCAGTTATTAGATGTGCAAAAAGTAGTGGATGCCGCAGCAATCGACGAATATTCTTATATACGCGATGCTTACTTACAAAGTCGTGAATATTTGATTCATGATGGCACACCGCCGCAAGTGAAAAGTGAAGAAGCCGATTTATTTGACGATTTAAAAGGCAAGGCAGGAAAAACAGCCTCTCCTCAGCCCTAGGTTAATGATAAGATTGCACGATGGAACTCAGCGAATTACAAGCCTTAGAAACAAAAATTGATGTCCTGATTCATGCCTGTGAACAATTGGCAGTTGAAAATCGGGCGTTGCGCGAATCCCAAAGCAGTTTATTATTCGAGCGTGATAGTTTGCTAGAAAAAACTGCCTTGGCACGCACTCGCATTGAAGCCATGATCGCCCGTCTAAAAGCAATGGAAACCAATATATGAGCCAGCAACATCGCATGAGTCACAGTAATACTAAACCTGTCAGCTTGCGTATTTTAGATAAAGAATATGTGGTTGCTTGTCCAGAAACGGAATGTGAGACTTTATTAGCTTCTGCGAGTTATCTTAGCAAAAAACTACAAACTGTGCGGGAAGGTGGAAAAACCGTGAGTAATGAACGCATGGTTGTGGTCAGTGCATTAAATATTATTCACGAATATTTTCAATATAAACAAGAAGAAAGTGACAATTTACAGGTAATTAGTTCGTATGTACGGC
Organism: Pseudomonadota bacterium; assembly: GCA_039799345.1. GTDB lineage: Bacteria > Pseudomonadota > Gammaproteobacteria > Beggiatoales > Beggiatoaceae > JAQTYU01. The sequence continues at coordinate 6,572 of JBDLSS010000166.1, read as the reverse complement.
GTTTGAATGATAAAATTGATCTTGCATTAATTCGCATAAAGTCCTAGTATCTAACTTAAATGTTTTTAACGTTTTTAGCATCCTCTCTGTGGTATGACAGCGGGAAATTTCTTCGAGCCGATACCCTTTAGTGGGGGGGACTGAGTCAAAACACTGTGCTGCAGGTCCATGATTATTAATGGAAAGCCTAATGTGTTTTGGGATGTTCCCACTTGAACCTCGCGGTTCGAGACAAAAGCCAGAGTATTATAGAGGTGGGTGCTTCTTCTATTCATGTCTACACAAGTAGACTGCTTATTTGTGATGTAGCGCACGATAAATTGCCGCAACCCGCGATTCTTCCAGAATCAACGTGCGGTTTTTTTGTTGGCACAACGCCCCTCGAAACCCCAGATAATCTGCACCTAGTGTCAATAATTCTGCAATCATTTCTTGCTGCAAAGACCCCGCTAATCCTGTTATTAATCCCCAATTTTTTGCTTGTTGAATAAAATCTGAGAGCTGTTTAAATGTTAAATAATCGGTCAGTGTACCGCTATTTTTACGGGCTGTGTCTAACATGACGCCTTTAAATCCAATTTTTGCTAAATTCGGCAATAATGAAAAATCGGGGGTACAATCTGCAAAAAAGACAGCAATTAATCCTATTCTCGTTTGTGAGTAATGGCTAATTGCTTGGAGACAGACCAGCATATCCGAGTTTGGAAACAGACCAATTTTAATAAAATTAACGCCTGTATTTAAGCGTAATTTTAACGCAGGAATTAAAATATCGGTTTGTAGGGGTAAATCCCCCAAAGTCAGGCTGACAGGACGACGATCCTGTATCCAGTGCACAATTTCTTGTACTTGTTCCAAATCTACCGCGCCTAATGCACCTGCCGCTGGTTTTTTTAAATCCAACCAATCAGCCCCTGCATTAAAGGCAATTTTTGCTTCCGTTAAAGTGGAGATGCTGGCAAGGAAGTGAGACATTTATATTTAAAGTTTTGTGGTTAAATATCCGCTTTATCAAAAAAAGCGAAAGTTATTTCTGTTTAGTTGGTTCTGAGGTTCTTAAAGGTTTCTGTTAAAACCTAACAATTAGAATCTGAAATAATTATAAGTGACTACACTCAAGTTTGCACTTTAAAACTGGATGTGTCCTATTCTCAGACTGTGCTATCCTTTGCCAATTCATTCTCTTTCGGTAAAAAAGCATGATTAGTAAGCTTGAAATTCATAATTACAAATCCCTAAATGACCTGACTTTAGAAGTCGGTCGTTTTAATGTGTTGATTGGTGAAAATGGTTGTGGGAAAAGTAATTTATTAGAAGCAATTGCTTTCGCAGCGGCAGCGGAGTCTAGTAAATTAGACAATGAATTTTTGGTGTCTCGCGGCATTCGAGTGACTGAACCTAGATTGATGCTTTCAGCTTTTCATGATTATAACTTGTCAAAACCCATAAAAGTCGAAATTCATTTTGATAATTCTAACGTAATTGAAGAATATGCTTTCCTCAATGATAATCAAGTTTACCCAAGATGGATTAGTTTTAGAGATACTTTTTCTAGTTTGGCTAGTACGTGGTCAGATATAAAGGGTAGTCATACTGAGGGGAAACAACGAGATGAAATAGAAAAAAGAGTCTTGGATATGGCTGCCGCCATCTCATTTACAAATAAAGAGGAAGCAAAGAAATTATTAGATACTTATCCAAATACTGTAAACAAAAAAAAATTAGAAAAATTTCTTATTTATTCTCCCGAAAATACAGCTCTCAGAAACTTCAGTAAAGAAGGACAAATTGAGCCTTTAGGCATTAACGGCGCAGGTTTACTCAAATTATTAAAAGTTATTAAAAATGAGTCTTCTGATCAATGGGAAGAAATTCAAGACAGCCTAGAATTATTCGACTGGTTTGATGGGATTGAACTTCCTGATATTTCATCAAATGACGATCAAGTCAGCATTACCGACCGTTATTTAACCCAAGTGATTGATCAACGCAGTGCAAACGAAGGTTTCTTGTTTGTACTGTTTTATCTTGCCTTAATGGTTTCTGAATACACACCCAAAATCTTTGCCATCGATAATATTGATACTTCCTTAAATCCAAAATTGTGCACCAAACTGATTAAAGTTTTAATCAACTTAGCCAAAAAATATGACAAGCAAGTCTTTGTCACTACACATAATCCTGTCATTTTAGATGGCATAAATTTGGGTGATGACGAACAACGTTTATTAGTGGTGTCCCGCAATAAACAAGGACACACCAATTTCAAACGCATTGCATTAGCAGACAAACCCCGTTCCTCCAACAATGAAGACCTGAAATTGTCCGAAGCGTTTTTGAGAGGCTATTTAGGCGGCTTGCCCAAAGGATTTTAAAATGAAATTATTTGGATTAGCTTGTGAAGGAATCACGGATCAACCCGTGCTCGAAAATATTCTGTGTGGTTATTTTGAAAATTTAGAATTGGGCGACGAAATCACGTATTTACAACCGCCGTGTGATGAAACCGATCAACAATCTGCTATAAAATCTGATATAAACGGTTGGACAATATTACAGGCATATCTCCGTTCCAAAAGATTTCGTGATGACGTTCTTAACACTACATTTTCAATTATACAAATCGACACTGATATTGCACCAGATTTCCTTAAAAATAATAATAATGAAACGTCAGAAATATTAGTAGAAAAGTTTTGTGCTAAACTGGTGAACACTATTAACCAAGGTGAAGCGGGTTTTTATGAAGAACAAGTGCATAAAATTATTTTTGCTATCAGTGTTCACTCGCTAGAATGCTGGCTTTATGCTTATCACAATAAGGAGAAACTGAATAAACCTAAAATTGCAAGTTGCCATAAGGCGTTATCTCATTTAAGCGGAAAATCTCCTAAAAATATGAAACTCGATTATGACAAAGACGGCATCAAAAAAACACGTTCCAATTATGAAAAACTCAGCAAGCCTTTTTTAGAAAAACAAAATATTGAAGCTGTCGCAGTAAAAAATTACAGCTTTCAGTTATTTATCCAATCTTTGGAAACAATAAAAGACATCGTACAGCGCAAAACTGCACGATGCTAATCCCTAACCTTCCCGCCCATCCACACGCGGCAACACCATAAACGGCAAATAACGCCACGTCCACACGCCAAATACTTTTAGCCACAACAGCGCGGCGAGAAGATTTAAAGAAATCAATTGATTTAAAAACGTAATTTCCGCAAGAATTCGCAACACTGCAATGCCTGACACGCCCCAAAAACAAAACCACGTCAAATCATCTGCAACCAACGCCCGCCCCGAATGTCCCAAAGACACCCGCGAAACCATTCCCACCAATAATGAAGTCATAAAACCAATGCTTAGCGCGTGTAACGGGGCTTTCCCGAGCCAAATGTCTCCCGTGAATAAATACAGCAAACTTTGCACGCTGTATAACGCCAAGGCGACACTTAGCCATAAAAATGCAAGATGCAGCACTGCGAGCAAGCGCACAGGTAAACTGCGCCAAAATTGCCAAATCACAGAATGGTAAGCAGCAACCCCGAGCAACGGCATATCGACCAGCCACAGCCAGCCATTTTGCCCCGCCATTTCCAGTAAAAAATGCCCTGTCGTCAACACGCTGACCACGGGCAAACTCCATTCAGGCTGGCGCACAGGATAATTTGCCAACGCCGAGCTGCTGAAAAATGGCAACATTCGATGACAAACGGCGAATAAAATCGGCACTAAAAATAACCAAATTCCCGCTTTCAAAGTAAACAGCAGCAACAAGTCTATTTGCGTCGGAATCCACAGCAAATAGCTGATAATGCTTAAAATCGCTATCAGCAAACTCACATTTAAGACTTTTTCGTATTTCTTATTTTGGCTGGGGGCATTTAAATAAACTGTCCACAATGCATAAACCGCCACTATCCAACCCGCCAGTAATAAAGCGACTGCCAACATCAGCAGCAATTTATGGGTAAATAAGCCCAGATAAAATAATAAACTGCCTGCAAATAATAGCTTAAAGGCAAGACTGTAAGTTTTCTTCGGAATAATTTCGCCCCCCATCCAACGTGGATAAGTAGTCATTAAAAATCCGAAAATAAAAAATGGGATGGTTGCGAATATTAATAGAAACGCATGTGCCCAAGTGCTGGGAATCACGCTGGGCAAAGCGATGCTGAAAATGTAACGGCAGAATAATTCGATAAGCCAAAACATCAGGGTGAGAAGGATTTGCACCATCCCCCCGAAAAACATCATTCGATGGGGCGCGGCTGAAAAAACTGTCCATTGAAGCATGATGTCATCCTTGTTAATAATGCGAGAAACATCAGTGTAGACAGCCATGGGCGAACTTGCCTTAATGCAAGTCAACTTCACTGCGCTCCTAATCCCTCAGCAGGACTAAAAAATAAACACATTATTTATTTTTAAAAGTCTTTTTCAAGGATTAAAAGCGCAGTCACTTTAATTATTCTGAATCGTAATTTTTGGAAATTTCGCAGAATAATCTTTGGCTTGCAACGATAATTTTGCCGCAACCCGCCGCGCGATTTCACGATAACTTGCAGTAATGAGACTGTCAGGAGCGGCGACTACGGTCGGAATTCCCCCGTCTGCATCTTCACGAATCCGAATATCTAAGGGCAATTCGCCCAATAAATCAACGTTGTAATCTTCGGACATGCGCGTGCCGCCGCCTGAGCCGAAAATATGTTCTGCATGTCCGCACTTGCTGCAAATATGAATGCTCATATTTTCCACAATACCCAACACGGGAACATTCACTTTTTCAAACATTTTTAAGCCTTTACGCGCATCTAGTAAAGCAATATCCTGAGGTGTGGTGACAATCACTGCGCCACTGACAGGAATTTTTTGCGCCAAGGTTAATTGGGTATCGCCTGTGCCGGGCGGTAAATCGATGACCAAATAATCCAAATCAGTCCAGCGGGTTTCTTTCAGCAATTGTTCCAAGGCTTGTGTGACCATTGGGCCGCGCCAAATCATTGGGGTTTCGTCGTCGATTAAATAGCCGATAGACATGGATTGCAAACCGTGGCTGACCACAGGTTCTAAATGCGTGCCGTCTTTAGATTCAGGCTGGGTTTTCGCACCCAACATACGGGGCTGACTTGGGCCGTAAATATCTGCGTCCAAAATCCCCACTTTCGCACCTTCGGCAATCAGCGCAAGCGCGAGATTGACGGCGGTGGTGGATTTGCCTACGCCGCCTTTTCCCGATGCCACGGCAATAATATTTTTAATCCCTTCAATCGGGTTGACACCACGTTGCACAGCATGGGCGGTAATTTTGCTGGTGACGCTTAAGTTTAATTCGACGGGCGTGCCGAGACGTTCACTTAAAAATTCTTGTAAGGCTTGACTGAGCGGCGCGTGATAACCTTGGCAGGGAAAGCCAAACTGCAAAGTCAGGGTGATATGATTGTCTTTTACAAACAGTTCTTGAACGACTTTGCTACTGATGATGTCTTTCTTTAGATAAGGAACTTGAAATTCCTTCAGGGCTGCTTCAATCAGTGCTTGGGTAATTTCTGCCATACTGCTCTCCTTACAAGCGATAACAAATTGATAAAATTAAGGGATAGTCTAATAGTGTATACGCGGGACACATAATAGCAAAGTAAAATACTCAACTTTTAATTATCTCGCCTAAAGCTGAATAATTCCTAATTTTTATGGGGCTTGGTATTATGATGATCAAGGCGTTCCATCAGATAGATTGCCAAGCGCACGAAATCGGCTTCGGTCAACACGCCCACCAGCTTTTCATTGTGTACCACGGGCAAACAACCATGATGTTGATTAAGCATGACATTGGCGGCTTCTAACAAACTGGCATCTTCATCGGCAACAATTACATCCGTCATCATCACTTCGCTGATAGGAATGGCAGAGTCGAGTTCATCTTGTTGCGCGCTGTCGATTTCTGCCAAAGAAGAAACTGAAATCGCTAAAATGTCGTGCTTGGTCAATAAACCCACAAATTTGTCATGTTCCACGATAGGAATATGGCGCACATGCTGCTCAATCATTAAAAGACGGGCTTCGTGAATGCTATCAGTGGGTTTTAAGGTTTGAACCTCAGTACACATTAAATCTTTGACCGTGATCATGGCTGTGCCTTTACGTGTTATTTAGTGGTTTATAGGATGTAGATTATACGCTAATCACTTGTGAACAGGGGATATAGCCAATAGAATTGAGTTCTGTAAGCCCATCAACCCAAGGAAAAAACATGGCTTTAATGCAGTGGACTGAAGCACTGAGTGTGCATATTACAGAAATTGATAAACAGCACCAACGTTTAATTGCGCTGATTAATCAATTAGATGATGCGATTAACGCAGGTAATGATCATGATGTATTAGGAGCTGTTTTAGATGAATTATTAGACTATACCCGAACCCATTTCTGTTATGAGGAAAACTTGCTGAAAACGAATGCTTATCCCGATTTTGACGGGCACAAAGCAGAACATGATTCGTTGACTGAAAAAGTCGTGTTTTTGGGGAATTATTTCAAGCAGGGGGAAAACCTGAATACAGTGC
>JBDLSS010000165.1:0-6284 GCA_039799345.1 Pseudomonadota bacterium | reverse complement strand
TGCACGCGGCAACTGATAAATTTCAGCCCCAGTCGGTTGCGCCATAAAGGTAATTTCTAATTCAGGACGCTTGAGCATGGCTTGAATCAAAGCTTCTTGCACGCCCGTTGCTTGTAAATTCACTGAATAAGAAATAAACACCCGCTTAAAATTGGGATTTGCTAGCACTTTATGAAAATTATTATTAGGCTGATAGTTGTGTGTGAGCTTAATGTCTTTCTTACCAAATTTGCCCGCTTGATAATCTTCTAAACCTTGTTGCAATAAACCCGCTAAATCAGTTTTGCCCAACAAGTGGTAATAAACTGCTTTGAGCTGAATATAACGTGCCGTACGCTTTAACGCCGCATCGCCCGCATTGTGGGTTTTCATCATGTCTAAAATATTACGGTTATCGTAATACAGCACCCAAGTCGGCACTTTCGCGGCGGCAGATAAATGCCAAATCAAAGATTTCGCCGAAGCCAGCACCCGATGTCCCATTTTCCCAATGCGCAAACACCATTCCACATCGTCAAAATGAATGAAATAATCGCGCCAAAGTCCTGCTTGTTTGGCAACATCAGCACGAATTAATAAAGAGGCAGCGGCAACATAATCCACATCTAAAAATGGCTGGCAATGCAATAATTGCTTGCTCAAATCCGCGTCACTTTGCAGCAATTCGTAAACATCTTTGCCTTGCCATGCCGCGATATTTTCTAAATGACGATTCAGCACCAGCTCGCCCGAATGCAATTTCACATACGCGCCCATTTCATTAATGCGCCACGGGTAATCCAATTGCATCATCGTCGAACCTGCAACCGCGACATCAGGCTTGGTTTCTAATAAATGAACCAATTCGCTCAGGGCAGCGCGGTGGACTAATACGTCATTATCCAGTAACCACAGGTATTTATATTTGCCTTCAGGCTGTTCAAATGCCCATTTCAAACCCGTGTTAAAGCCGCCCGTGCCCCCGATATTTTCAGGATTACAGATTAAATTGACTTGTGGAAATTGCTCGCGGATGGCTTCAGCAGTGCCATCATTGCTGGCATTATCGACCACAACGGTATCAATTGCGCTGCTGGAATAGTCTAAATTGCGTAAAGAATTTAACAAATCAAGGACGTAGTCTTTTTTGTTCCACGTCACAATAATGACTAAAATCGAAGGTGTTGGCATCATAAATGTTCAATAAAGTGATGAAAAACGCTATTCTGCTGCCAAAATACGCGCAAACGTTTCCGTAGCACAGGCGGCAAAATATGGCGTTGAATTGGGGCGGTGAAAGATTCTTTCACGGCTTGGAAATACCACCGCCATTCGCGAGTTTGCACGGCACGAATCAAGCCTAAACATAGGCGTGAGGCGATAAAATAAGCGGCAATCGGGAAGGGACAATAACGGCGAATAATCCAAATGGTGTTACGGGTGGGATAATACACTCTGCGCCAATTGCCGCGCCCGATAGGAGATTGACGGTGCACGACATGGCATTCAGGGTCATAATAAATTTGTGCCTGTTCACACAACACCCGAATTGCAACTTCAATTTCATTCTGGTACAAAAAGAATTCTTCGGGATACCAGCCCACTTTGGCGAACAGCTCGCGGCGTATTGCAAAGCCACAGCCCACAAAAGCGAGCGAGGGACAGGGTTGTTCACTCTCAGGCAAATGCCACGAATGGGTGATGTTGCCTTGCGTGTCTTCAATGCGGCACGCAATCACCCCGATTTCGGGATGATTATCTAAACGTTCAATTAGGCGGTCTAAACAACGATTGTCCACGGGGTGAGAATCATCATCCAGCACCAGAATATAATCGCCTTGGGCTTGTTTGAAGCCGTGATTATAGCCTGCAATGCCCGTGTTGCTGTCTAAAAGAATCGGCTGCATCCAATCGCGCTGAGCTTCTAAATACGCACCTGTGCCATCGTGTGAGTCATTGTCTACCGCAATGACTTCAATATCAGCCTGAGGGCGTGCCGCTAGCAATTTATGCAAATGCTCAAGGGTGTAGCGGGTTTCATGCAGGCGATTGTAATTTAGGAAAACGATACTTAACTTAGGTACGGAGGACATGGCGAAACCTATCAGTTTTTACATCGTTAAAAGGAGATAACTGGCGCATCAGCTTCTTTAAAAGTGAAATTTTGCGGTATTGTAAATAAAATAGTGATTAAACACCAATCTTGCATATCTACGCTTGCCGTGCAAGTTTTCAGCCATAATTAAGTTTATAAGCTTATGCTAAAGCATAGTCTATTATTAATCCCTCACCGCGTTCAGGCGCAAGGTTTAAAAATGCAAGAAACGAATGAATATTTATTAGCCATTGTGTGCAAGCCCGCCCAAGAGGAACTTGTGATTGATTGGTTACTAGGTCGCGAAGGGCTGACAGGATTTACTTCGATGTCAATTGATGGACACGGGGTACAAGGTTCGCATTTAAGTTTGTCTGAACAAGTGACGGGGCGACAACACCGCTTGCTGTTTCAAATTCATGCAAAACTGCCCTTGTTAAAAGGCGTTATCCAAGCCTTAAAGGAAGATTTTGCAGATACAGGATTGCATTATTGGCTCACGCCTTTGTTGGAAGCAGGACATTTATAAATGGGATAAATAAATCCTGTCAGATTTTCAAGTACTGACAGGATTTTTTTGTAGTGACTTATTTGAAACATGGTAGGCGAATTGCAACACCCGTTTGCGTCATTGAAAATCGTCGTAATTAAGTCAGTCAGGATTCATGTCTAATCGTTAGAACACATCTCAGTCTTTCAATTCTGAAAGTCCTTTCATCCTGTAACTCCTGATTCATAGAATTATCTGAACTTTAAACACGGCTTGAAAATTATCTAAATTTCTTAGCGCAACAAAAAACCAATATTTATAAGCATAATGTAATTTTATCAAAGGAATAGAGATGTTATATCTTTTATGATGCACAATGCTATTTTTTAGGTTATAAAGTGCTTATGCAATAAATTATTTAGAGGTACAACATGTTTACATTCATCAGTCAGCTTAAGCTACGTTATAAACTCAGTATTATTCTATTAATTCCTACTTTAGGACTCTTGTATTTTTCGATTTATACCCTGTGGGATCGATTTAATACCGCACAGGAAATGCAAGATTTACAAGAGCTTTCGCAAGTTGTCTTGAAAAGTGCTGATATTGTCTATGAATTGCAGCGGGATCGTGGACTCAGTGAAATGTATGTGCGTAATAATGGCGAACAATTTGCCCAAGACCTGAAAGTAGAATTTGCACGTACTGATAAAAAATTAGTGGAATATCATGCTTTAACTAATGGCTTGAATAATCACCGTTTTTACCCCGCATTAAAAATTTATTTAGAAGAAACCGATAAAGCCCTAAATTCCTTGCCCCTCTTGCGCGAAGAAGTCAGCAAACTGACTTTAACCATTGATCAAGTTTTACAGCGTTATGTGAGCATTAATCAACCCGTATTTGCACTGATTAATGCGGCAACCATGTTGACCAGCAATAAAAACTTATTTCTGAAAGGGATTGCCAATTTACGCATGATACAAGCCAAGGAAAAGGCAAGTATTGAACGTTATGTATTATCGAAAGTTTTTACTCGGAAATCCTTTGACGCGGGTGAATATCGAGAATTTGTTGAACTCGTGAATGCACAGAAACTTTATTTGGAACGTATCGATGTTTATGCGGACAGCGAAGTCTATAAAAAAATTGAAGATATCACCAAAAATAATCCCGTCATGAAACAAGCAGAAGAGTTTCGTTACATTGCTTTGAATAGTTTAGATGGGGTTCAGGAAAACGTTAATCCTGACGAATGGTTTAATACTCAAAGTAATAAAGTGGCATTGATGAAGCAATTTGAAGAGTTATTAACCAATGACTTTTCTGAAACTGCCAAAATTTTGGGGGCAGAAGCCGCACAAGATTTTCAATACAGCCTGTGGTTAACTTTTGGAATTTTATTGCTAGTGGGGGTTTTAGGTTATCGTGTATTAATTAGTATTACCCGTCCCGTTGCAGAAGCGGTGGGGATTTCAAAGGCAATTGCGGAAGGCAATTTAGACAACCATATTGTTAGTCAAGGGAATAATGAAACAGGACAATTATTGTCTACCTTGGCAATTATGCAAACCCAATTGCGTAATCAAATTTTTGAAGAAAAACGTATTGCAGATGAAGCATTACGCATTAACCGTGCTCTGGAAAGTGTTTCCACTAGCGTGTTGATTGCGGATGATAAACTTCAAATTATTTATGTCAATGAAGCCGCGATTCACATGTTTGCTAAAACGCAAGACACACAGGATGATCGACGTGTTCTCAGCTGGCGTGAACAATTGGAAGGAAAATCGTTGGTGCAACTTTATCAATCTGCTAATTTAAGTTATGAATGGATGGAAAACTTAAGCAGTACCTGTCACATTCGCCTGAGTTTTGGGGGATTGGAATTGGACAGCACAGCCAATCCAATTATCAATAAACAAGGCAAACGTTTAGGTATCGTGATTGAATACACCGACCACACTGCTGAAGTCGCCACCGAGCAAGAAGTCGGTAAAGTGATGCAATCTGCTGCGAATGGCGATTTTAGTCAGCGCATTGTGTTGAATAATAAAGCGGGTTTCTTTAAAAATCTCAGTGCCGCGTTTAATCAAATTTTGGATTACAATCAACGCATGATTCAGGATTTGACGCGGGTTTTAGGTGCGTTGGCGAAGGGCGATTTAAGTCAAAATATTGAAAACGTGTATGCGGGCACTTTGGAACAGCTCAAAAACGACATTAATGCCACGGTTGGAAAATTAACCAGTGTCATGAGTGCGATTAAATCCACGTCTGAATCGGTGAATGCAGCCGCCTCCGAAATTTCTAACGGTAATATCAGCCTGAGTCAACGCACTGAAGAACAAGCCGCTTCTTTAGAAGAAACCGCCGCCAGTATGGAAGAAATGACGGGCACAGTTCAACAAAATGCCGACAATGCACGTAAAGCCACCCAATTGGCGAGTAGTGCGCGAGAACGAGCTAAACAAGGGCAAACCATTGTCAGTGGTGCGGTGGATTCCATTCTGAAAATTCGGCACAGTAGCAAGAAAGTGGCGGATATTATCGGGGTGATTGATGAAATTGCTTTCCAAACCAATTTATTAGCACTCAATGCAGCGGTTGAAGCGGCGCGTGCGGGTGAACAAGGACGCGGTTTTGCGGTGGTTGCCAGTGAAGTACGAAATTTGGCGCAGCGCAGTGCCAGTGCTGCGAAAGAAATTAAGCAATTGATTCAAGACAGCGTGGTGAAAGTTGAAGAAGGTACGAAGTTGGTGGGTGAGTCGGGTAAGGCTTTGGAGGAAATCGTCACGGCTGTACAACGGGTGAATGATATTATTTCTGAAATTGCCGCCGCCTCTGCTGAGCAATCTGCTGGCATTCATCAAGTGAATAAAGCAATTGCGCAAATGGATGAAATGACCCAACAAAATGCGGTGCTGGTTGAAGAAGTTTCCTCAGCCAGCCAATCGATGAGTGTGCAAGCACAGGCTTTGAAAGAGCATATTGCGTTCTTCAAGGTGAATATTCGGGATGCACGTTAGAGAGCTGAATAAGTAATGGGGGCGGGGATGTTCTCCCACCCTCTCATTTCAATGTTTAGTGAACAAGTTGGGTTGCTGGTAGCAACCCAACCTACGCGGCTTTACTACCAAGTGACATTAATACGAGTTGTTAGGATGTTTGTCCAATTCCATAAACCTCTATTGTCAATATTAACACCATACACATTTAAGCTAACATCGCCGACATCATTGTTGTCAGCGACAAATGGGATACGATGACATCCAACTGAAGCGGCATAATCGTAAAATAATTGTACTCTGCCAGTATCAAAACGGTTTCTATTCACAAACTCCAAGCCCGCATAAGTAATTGGGGTGTTAATACAGAAACTTACGTAAAAGGTTTGATAAGGACGAATGACAGATGAACTCACAGCTAAATTACTCATTTGCTGTGATTGCTGTGGGCATTTTCCCCCATTGAGATTCGTTACAAATGTTAGCGTCCCATTACACGAACCAGGAGTAGCAAAATTGGTATCGAGCTTTCCAATAGGATTGGTAAACATAAGGTTTGTACTGCGAGTTCCAGAATTTTTACTGGGTGGATCAAATACCCATGTTATTTGAGTTGTAACCAAAAACATTGCCAGTGTAACATACCGAAAATTCATACTTTCTCTCCATGATTGATGTTTAAGCGTCTTTATTCAATCATGAAAGTATCTAT
>JBDLSS010000164.1:0-3263 GCA_039799345.1 Pseudomonadota bacterium | reverse complement strand
CAACAATTGATTCAACAGGGAAATTTGTCGGCGCAAAGTGAAATTGAGTTGCAGGCTGATTTTGCCCAAGCCTTAATTATTAATATTTTAGGCTATACGCCGCTGTCGCAGAGCGAAAATTATAGTATTGCGCGGGAATATCCGATTGGGCGCGGGAAAGTCGATTTAGCTCTGGGAAAATTTACCGCTGATAAGAAAAATGATAAGGTTTCCACAGTTTTTGAGTTAAAAGGCGCAAAAACGAAAAATTTAGATGCCATCATGTCGGGTCGGCACATTTCTCCTGTGCAACAGGCATGGAGTTATGCGCGGGATGTGCGCGGTTGTCAGTGGATTTTAGTTTCTAATTATTTGGAAATTCGTTTATATGCGGTGGGAGAAACTTCTCTCGTTTATGAGCATTTTGATTTAGCAAAACTCACGGATGAAGCGGAATATGCGCGTTTTATTTTATGTTTACATGCAGATAATTTATTAACAGGAAAAACGAAGCTTTTACTTGAAGAAAGTCATCAAGCCGATAAAGATATTACGACGCAGTTGTACAATGATTATAGAAATTTACGTGATGATTTATTAAGTGAGTTTATTAAAAATTATGAGGAATATCCTGCATATACCTTAATTGCACCTGCGCAAAAATTATTAGACCGTATTTTATTTATTGCATTTGCTGAAGACCATGCTTTGTTGCCCGCAAACAGTATTGCGCAGGCGTATGCACATGAAGACCCGTACAAAACCCGTCCTAAGTATGAGAATTTTCAGGGTTTATTTGCAGCGGTGAACAAGGGGCGGGAGCAATTAAAAATTCCTGCTTACAATGGCGGTTTGTTTGCCAAAGATAAAATGTTAGATAAATTGCAGGTTTCTGATGAAATTTGTGGAAAGTTTTGTGAGATTGCGAAGTATGATTTTAATTCTGAAGTGCCTGTGACGGTTTTAGGACATATTTTTGAACAATCGATTGCAGATTTAGAAGAGATTCATGCTCAGATTGCGGCGGGTGCGCCGTTTGCGCAGGCGGTGAAAACGGGGGCGGTTTCTGGGAAACGTAAGCAGCACGGCATTGTTTATACCCCTGACCATATCACTGCGTTTATTGTGGAGCACACTTTAGGCGATTATTTGAAGTTGCGTTTTGATGAGTGCTTGAAAAAATTCGGGAAATTAAATGAAAGTGGTCAGTTTGAGTGGAATGATGTTAAAAAGTCTAAAAGTAAGAAGGATAATCCTGAATTAGCGTTTTGGCAGGCATGGCAAGATTTTTTATTGAAGAAGCTGAAAGTGGTTGATCCTGCTTGTGGTTCGGGGGCGTTTTTGGTGGCTGCCTTTGATTTTTTGGCGGGTGAATATAAGCGGGTGCATGATAAAATTTCGGAAGTGAGTGGGGCTGAGTTGATTTTTGATTTAGACCGCGAAATTTTACAAAATAATTTGTATGGCGTTGATATTAATCCTGAATCGATTGAAATTACGAAATTATCTTTGTGGCTGAAAACGGCAAAGTTGGGTAAAAAGTTGACCACGATTGAGCAGCAGTTTTTGGTGGGGAATAGTTTGGGTTTGGTCGAGCCTGCGCCGAATTCTGATTTCTGCTGGAAAACACAATTTGCAAAAATTATGGATGCGGGCGGTTTTGATGTGGTTTTAGGAAATCCGCCTTATGTTCGTCAAGAATTGTTTGGAGATTTAAAGCCTTATCTGCAACAACATTATGCGGTTTATCATGGTGTGGCGGATTTATATGCTTACTTTTTCGAGCTGGGTTTGAAGTTGTTGAAGCCTGAGGGAATGCTGGGTTTTATCAGTTCTGCGACGTTTTTTAAAACCAGTTCTGGGCAAGGTTTACGCGAGTTTTTGCAAAAGTCAGCCTGTTTGAAAAAAGTGGTTGATTTTGGAGATTTACAGGTTTTTGAAGGTGTGACCACTTATCCTGCCATTTTGATTTTTCAGAATACGCCGCCTGCGTCGGATAGTGTTATTAAGTCTTTGGTTTTAAAAGATGAGTTGCCCGCTAAATTGAGTGATGCTTTTGCGGCGTTACATGGCGAAATGCAACATTCTCAATTGTCTGCGGAGTGTTGGCAGTTGGAGGATGCGCGTTTAAATCGTTTGCGTTTGAAATTGACGCAGGGTTTTCCGACTCTAAAAGAGGTTTATGGTTCGCCGCTTTATGGGATTAAAACGGGTTTAAATGAGGCGTTTGTGATTGACCGCGCCACAAAAGATAAATTAATTAAACAAGACCCTAAATCTGCTGATTTATTGAAGCCGTTTTTAGAAGGCAAAGATTTGAAAAAATGGCACGCACAGCCGCGTGATTTGTGGCTTATTTTTACACGACGCGGCACAGATATTGAGAAATATCCTGCAATTAAAGCGCATTTGGAACAATATCGTTTGCAACTTGAGCCAAAACCTGCGGATTTTCCAAATAGTGAAGTTTGGGGTGGTCGTAAAGCAGGTAAATATCAATGGTTTGAAACTCAAGACCCTATCGTTTATTACGAAGAATTTGAAAAGATTAAAATTCAATACGCTCATTTTTCTCATGAGCCATTATTTCATTTAAATTCAAATAGTCATCATTCAAATGATAAAAGTTACATTATTTCATCAAATGATGATTTTTTGCTGGGGCTTTTGAATTCAAGGGCAATATGGTTTTTAATCAAAAGTTTGTGCCCTTTTGTCCGTGGTGGTTATTATGAGTTGCGTGCTCAATATATTGAAACTTTGCCAATTCCTCCCGCCACAGATGAACAAAAAGCGCGTATTAGCGATTTAGCAAAATCTTGTCAACAAATTTCAGAACAGCGTTATGCGTTAGAACAGAAATTGCAGCGACGTTTTGCAGACTTTGGTATTAAGAAATTGAATCAGAAATTGGAACGTTGGTGGCTTTCAGATTTTCAGGCATTTCAAACGGAATTGAAAAAGTCTTATAAAATAGAAATTGCTTTGAAACAACGTGATGAATGGGAAAGTTATTTTAACGATGCTTGTGAAAAACATGCGAAGTTTAATCAATACATTGCACGTTTAGAAAATGAATTAAATGCGGCGGTTTATCAGTTGTTTGGTTTGAGTGGGGAAGAAGTTAGATTGGTGGGTGGGTAAAGATTTAAAGAAGCCCCCAACCCCTAAAGGACGCTTTAAACATAAAGAAAATACTGTGTTTGTAGTAGGGTGGAATAGCGTAGCGTATTCCACCATTACTTGTTCCCAAGCAACGCTTCACAGCCATTAAGTTAAGCTTT
>JBDLSS010000163.1:0-28026 GCA_039799345.1 Pseudomonadota bacterium | reverse complement strand
ATTGCATTCCCAACAATTCTTGCTCAGTCAATGCCACCTTGCCTGCTAAAAAATAATCATATTTAGAACTGAAGGCATTCACTTCGCTGCTTTGCTCAAATACAGTAATTGCTTCAGCAATTTGGTCATAGGCTTTTTCATTGTCTAAAAATGCCTGTTCCCCATAAATTTTTTTAAATAAGGGCGCGTATTCCGCTTGTGATACTTTAGTTACCACAGTTTCTTTATTTGGGTTTGCCATTTCAACACTATTCAAAAAAGGTCCTTTGGCTTGCTCGACCAAAGTAGCCGCGCGTCCGTCTAAAAATAAACCACCGATATAGGCTTGTTCTTTTTCATCGAAAGTAAAAGTTGGGGTAAATGAAGCGTATGCCATCGTAGGTGTATTACGGTTACCGAAACGCTCTTTATGTACGCCTTGAGAAGTTGGGCTATTTGGATTGGGGTCAGCAAAACCCGTTTTCGGATCGTGGCAAGAAGCGCACGCCTGCCCAGCAGGTGAAGACAGGTTTTTATCAAAAAATAATTGTCTACCTAAAGATAATTGTAAATTCTTTTTTTCAGCATCTGTGACTACGCTGGAATCCGCTATTGCACTGCTTGTTAAGGTATTGTTGTTGGTGGTATCCCCGCCGCTAGAACTTAAGCAAGCACTCAAATTCAGTAATATAAAAAAAATGAAAAGCATACGGAGTTTTAACATGATAATGATACTCTTAATTTTAAAACTAAATAGTAATCATTATTAACTACAATATCAATACATAACTTAAAATTCTATTATAAACCTATGGTTTTTATCAGCTATAAGATATGCCCGATTGATTTAAAATTTTGGGATAGGAGGGAAAATAATGTTGAAGTTATCGACTAATAAAGTACACAACTCACTAAAATCGAAATAACGTTCCTTAAACTCTAGGAGTTACGCAGTTGAAACGCTATTCCCTTTATTTACAGTCAGTTAGTATTGTGCATCACACAATTATGTTTCTATTAAAATCAAATAGTTACAGATTTCATTGCGTAACGCCTAATAATGTTAAGAAAAAAGTATCAGTTAGAGTGTCGTTATATTTTATGGCGAATTTGGTGATTGTCCCTTGAGCATTTTAAGCAAGCTGACAGGAAACTGCTCTTGTTCCATATACGCAATAATATTAGTTAAATCATAAGGGACGGTGTGATAATGTACGATACGCTCTTGCTGATCATAAATGGCAAACTGTGCTCCAATTTTTCCATTGCGTGGTTGCCCAACAGAACCAGGACAAACTAATGAATAGTTAAATTTTTTCAAATCAATCACATCACCGTCATAAGATGCGTCTAATAAACGACTGCCACGCCGCGCGTAAATTTGTGGTTGATGAGTATGCCCATGAAAACAGACAGGAATATTTTTGCGTTCTAAAACATCTAAATTGTCGTGATAAGTCATTTCATAAACATAAGCATTGAAAAAAGTGGGGTCTATTGGTGCGCCGTGCAATGCCATCCAAGATTCTTCATGCAGCACAGAGGGTAAATCTTCTAACCACTTTTTTTCGACCGCACTCACTCGCGATTCACACCACTCCAAAACCCATGCCGCTGTTTTAGAAAAGCCTTTTTTGAAGTTATCTGTGGCTAAACCTTGATCATGATTTCCTTTCACCACCAAAAATTGCGAGTTTTGAATTCGAGCAATACATTCGCTGGGATAAGGTCCATAACCGACGATGTCCCCCAATAATACTCCGCGTTTAATTCCTTGATGGTTTAAATACGCAAGCACCGCATCCAACGCAGGCAGGTTTGCATGAATATCCCCAATCAAAGCGATATAACGGCTGTGATGCAGTTTGTTTAAATGTTTGGGGGCAGTTTGACGGTAGAGTCCATCGACAAATTGATGTACGAATTGGCGCAAGCGTTCATTTGGCATGAACAAATCTTTTAATTGCTCTGCTAATACCCGCAATACTTCAGGATCATGAAAATATTCTAAGATGATGCGCCGTATATTTTGCGAAAATTGCGTCACAATCTCAGGCGTGAGCCATGCCAACGAACGAATATAAACCCCGAGCATTTGAGCACAGGAAATAAATCGATCCCAACTGTAAATATCATCGTCTAAGTAATAAAGTTCGCCCTGCACATCCACCCCAAAATTTGACAAACCTTCATCCAGACGAATGTCTAATTGTTTCGCGACGCGAAAATAATGTTCAAAGATTTTGCTAAGATAAGTCAAGCGTTGCTCAAGACTGAGACTACTTTCATTAAATAACTCATGTAATGGCTTAATTCTTGGGCAAATATTTCCAATAATACTCGGTGTATCATTATCAATTTCTGCAATAAACCATGTCTTTTGAGGATGGTGTACTAAATATGCTTTTTCCTTATCTAAGGCTTGAATTGCCCAGCGTTTTGCCGAACGATTATCTAAACGGATTTCGCTGCGAATTTTCAAGACACTTTCAGGATTAATATAAATTTTTGTGCCCGGTCTACCCGTGAACGTTTCGCCATACAGTAGCGCGGTTTCTTGCGTATTTAGCAAATCCAAAATGTATGCTTCGGTATAAATCGGCGTATTTGCAACAGACCCAATCACCGTAATTTTATAGTTCATCTCAGCTCCGATGGAGTGGGTTATTAACGATTAAGCGTGGCTTGCTTTTGGTTGTCAACAAGCAAGTTTTAAGCGATGCGGAATGCAGTCGTCTATTCAAAACATTTCCCTGCATAAATCTTGCCTATTTCATATTTTTTGATCATAAACTATCAGTAAAGTTGGTTTAAAGTTATGTCTGTAAAAAACCTTTCCTGAATCATGATTTACAGGATTATCCGAATTAAGCAGAATTAATGACAAGTTTTTTAATTTAGAATTTACGCAGTTGAAACAGTAACTCCTTTTTTTCAATAAGCTAGCACTGTTCGCCGCAAAATAATATTTAAATTAAAATCAAATAGTTGCAGATTAAACTGCGTAATTCCTATAATTCTAGAAATCTTTTAAGCCTGTAAATCTTGATTCGGACAACTATGGCACGAACAATTCTAATAATTCATTTAAAAAACGTAAACCTTGTTCGGTCGGGGCAATACGTTGATGACTGTATTCTATCCAGCCTTGTTTATATGCATGATTTAATGGTGCTCGAACTAACTCAAAGTCCAGCCCCGTTTGTTGTGTGAAATCTTGTTCTGAAAACCCTTCGCGCAACCGCAGCGCATTTAGCATAAATTCTAAACAAATATCTTCAGTTTCTAGTACTTGTAAACTGCTAATCACTTCGCCGCTGTGCGCGGTTTCTAAATATAATTTCGGATGGCGTTGTTTGCTGTAACGGGTAATTGAAGCTTGTGCCGCATCGCTGATTTTGCCATGTGCGCCCGCGCCAATCCCTAAATAATCTCCAAATTCCCAATAATTGAGATTATGCCGACAGCGTTTTCCCGTTTTAGAATACGCAGAAATTTCATAATGTTGATAGCCATGTGCTGCTAATAAAGCTTGTCCTGCTTCTTGAATTTCCCAAATATAATCATCATCGGGTAAGTTTGGTGGTTGGCGAAAAAATGCAGTATTCGGTTCTAAAGTCAGTTGATACCAAGATAAATGCGGTGGTGCAAATTGCAGTGCGGTGTTTAAATCGTCCAAAGCCATTGCGATGGTTTGCTGCGGCAAGCCAAACATTAAATCCAGATTAAAATTGTCAAAGCCTGCTTCACGAATTGCGGTGAGGGCATTTTTCGCCTGTTGTGCGTCATGAATGCGTCCTAAATTATGCAGCATTTCATCTTGAAAACTTTGCACGCCCAAAGAAAGTCGATTGATGCCTGCTTCACGATAGCCTTGAAAACGTGCGCTGTCGACTGTGCCGGGATTGGCTTCTAAGGTGATTTCTGCTTGCGGCAACAGTTTGATGCGGCTGCGAATTCCCGCCAGCAATTGCTGATAAAAATCTGGTGAAAATACGCTGGGCGTGCCGCCGCCAATAAAAATACTTTGCACACTGCGCCCCCACACTTTGGGTAAATCTTGTTCTAAATCGGCAAAGAGGGCGTTTAAATATTGCGTTTCTGAAGGCTGTTCACGGATTTCGTGGGAATTAAAATCACAATAAGGACATTTACGAACACACCACGGAATGTGTATGTATAAGCTGAGTGCGGGAAGATTGGTGAAATTAGGCATGGTTTGTTGTCGGTCACAAATTAATAAGCGGCTGATGGCAGGATACAAGGTTTTTTCAGGCTTACCAAATTTTTGGGGTGAAAGTGTGGTCAGAATTTAATTGTCTGAACCACAATTTACTGAATTACCCCAATTGACACAATTAAAGAATTTTTAGGAATTATTCCTCATTCCCAAAACGAGAAAAATTTAACCCAAGCAATCTATTTTCAATTGTGTAAATTAGGGTAATTCAGTAAATTGTGGTTCAGACATTTTAACGATTATTTTCCCCACGGTCTCAAATCATGCTTTCTTCGCTACTTGAATCAGGTTTACAGTCTTTATTAGAACTCGGTGAGTTGGCAACGGGTAATAAAGATAAAATTATCGCGGTGTTACGTAAACACTGGACTTTATCCGCTTATCAAATGTCAGAAGCTTATCAATTGGCGTTTAAAGATGCTTTAAGCGTTATCCAAAATGTTTGCTCACCTTCACTGCTTGATGTTGCCCATTCCAAAATAAAAAAGCAGTTTAAACGGCAAGTGCATTCGTATTATTTGCCCACGTTTTTTCACGCTGCCCAGCCTGAAACTGCACAATTTAAAACCCAATTGGCAAAAGCGTGTGGCAATTTGCAGAGTTTCGCGCCGCAATTATTCGCTGCTGAAATTCACAGTGAGCTGGATTTAGCGGTGTTGGTCTCGCCAAAAGGGCAAATCAACATGACTGCTTTATTGTTGCAACAATTGAAAACGCTGACCGTTTTAGAAACTGAAGTTGAAGCGTTTTTACTGCATCAGAATTTGCTGGGCAATGCGATTGAGTTCTTTTTGCGGAACAATCCGAGTATTAATGAGCGTTTAACGGCTTTGCAAACGGCGGGCATTTATGACGAATTGCAAAAAGTTACAGCATTAATTTCGCGTTTGGAAGCACAAGGGATTGCGCCGCGCATTGAAGCGGAGGATGAATTTAAACACGTCAGTTCACAATCGATGCAATTGATTGGCGAGGCGGTGGGTAAATTAAAACGCACGCCTTTGAATCCTGCGGAGCGTGCAAAAGCTTGTTTGATGGCGGGCAGTGCGGCGTTTTCTTTGGGAGAATTGGAGGAGGCGCGGCATTTATTGGAACAGGCATTACAGCTCGCGCAACAAAATTCTGAGCGGGCTTTGGTGCATTTCAATTTATTTCAGGTGTATTTGCGTTATAGCTTGTCGGAATTTAATCAAATTGCATTTGAGCATTTGCAAGAAGCCATTGAATTAGACCGCTCGCTTGCGCTGCATGACCCAAAATTATTCCGTTTGGAGAAGTTGTTAGGGGCGGGCGGGATGGGTTGTGCGTTTTTGGCGACATGGCTTTCTCGAAAACGTTTGGTGGTGTTGAAGTGTTTTTGGCAAATGCCACAGGGCGAACCGCATGAAGTTTTTAACGAAGCCTTGGCGATGGAACGTGTGGACAGTCGTTATGTGCCGCGTCCCTTGTCAGAAGGATTTTATGGCGAAAAAGCATTTTTAGTTACGGAATATATTGAAAATGCGATTGATGGGGAAATGTGGTTAGCGCAGCGCGGGGTGTTGCAAGGGGAAACGGGGTTTCAGGTGGCTTTGAGTCTTGCGCGGGGTTTGCAGGCGGCGCATGAATGTGGGGTGCTGCATTTGGATTTGAAGCCGTCTAATTTGTTATTGCTGGAAACTGCGGAAGGGGTGACGGTCAGAATTATTGATTTTGGGCTGTCGCATGTGGGCAGAAGTTTGAAACAGAAAGCTTTGTCGCATTCTAAATCTTCCACTTTGAGTTTAAAAATGGCGGGCACTTGGGATTATGCCGCGCCTGAAATGAAAGATTCAAGACTGGGTAAACCCACGGCTAAAACCGATGTGTTTAGTTATGGAAAAACTTTGATGCAGTTGTACAGTGGAAAGCGACCTGAGTATTGTCTGGAGCGTGATTTGCCTGAAGCAGTGCGTCATATTCTGTGTGATTGTGTTGAGGTTCAGATTGAAAAACGTCCTGCGGTTGCGGATTTGATTGTGTTTTTTGAGAACGCGCTGGGTTTGGATAAGCAGCGGCTTGCGGAGGAGTTGGCAGCGGAGGAGGTTAAAAAAGCGGCTAAAGCGAAGGCAAAAGCGGAGAAAAAAGCACAGGCGGATTTGCAGCAAAAACTGGCAGACTTGGAAGCGAAAAATGCAGCTTTATCTCAGGAAAAACAGGATGCTTTGAAACAAGCGCAGACTTTAGCGGCTGAAATTGAAGCTTTAATGGCGCAAACGCAAGCTATTCAAAGTGAGGAGCAAAAAGCGCGTTTGTTGGCTGAGTTGGCAGAGAAACAGCGGCAAGCGGCTGCGTTGGCAGCGGCAGCAGCACAGCTGCCTAAAGTGAGTCCGAGTCAACCCGCTAAAGTCACTAATTTTCAAGAGACTGAGTTTAGTTTTGAAACTGTGACGGTAGAAGTTGAACCACGAAAAACAATTATTGTGGAAGAACCTGCTTGGTTTGGTTTAACTACGAAAAAGGTTGAAAAAGTCGTTTCCGAAGCCATTTTGAAACAGAAAAAACGTCAATGTAAAGCCCGCCAAATCACCCATAAATTACCCAATGGTGTGCCTTTGGAAATGGTTTATATTCCTGAAGGTGAGCTGGAAATATACGGTAAAACTTTTCATTTGCAGCCATTTTATATGGGGAAATATGCGGTGACTCAAGCGCAATATAAAGCGGTGATGGGTGAAAATCCTTCATATTTTAAAGGCGACAATTTACCTGCGGAAAATATGACTTGGAAACAAGCTAAGGAATTTTGTCAAAAGTTGGGAAATGGGTTTCGTTTGCCCAGTGAAGCGGAATGGGAATATGCCTGTCGTGCAGGAACAACCACGGAATATCACTTTGGATACATTATTACGCCAGAGTTAGTGAATTATAATGGGAATTATCCTTGTGAAGGGATGCCTAAAGGCTTATGTCGTGGAAAAACTGTAGACGTTGGCTCATTTCCTCCCAATGCTTTTGGTTTGTACGATATGCACGGTAATGTGTGGGAATGGTGTCAAGACGAGTGGCATCGTAATTTTGCAGATGCCAGTGCAGATGGTACGGCTTATGGTTCAGAAAATGGTGATGGAAATCGCCCGTTGCGCGGTGGTTCTTGGGGCCACCATGCGGATGACTGTCGTTCTGCCTTTCGTTGCAGCGGCTACTCGGGTGGGAGCGACGACAGGCACAACGACATCGGTTTCCGTGTTGTTTCTTTTCCCCCCTAGCTGGTCGGGGTTTGTAACTAGCCGCGTAGGTTGGGTTGCAAACGGCAACCCAACATTAACCTCAAATCACCCACAATCCTAACTTTCACGCCGCATCTTTGTTGGGTTGGCTAGTCGCCAACCCAACCTACGCATTTTTTTGTCTGAACCGCAATTCACACAATTTGCATAATTACCGCAATTAAACATACACAACAATAATTATCTTTTAATTGTGTGAATTGTGAAAATTGTGGTTCAGCCGTGTAGGTTGGGTTGCAAACGGCAACCCAACATTAACCCCAAATCACCTACAATCCTAACTTTCATGCTGTATCTTTGTTGGGTTAGCTGGTCGCCAACCCAACCTACGCATTTTTTTGTCTGAACCGCAATTCACACAATTTACATAATTACCGCAATTAAACAACACACACAACAATAATTATCTTTTAATTGTGTGAATTGTGGTTCAGACAACAAGTTCAAAAATAATTCCCAAAACCCTTGACTCAATTCCAGAGAAGTGATTAAATATGCGCTTCTTACGGTTGATGGCCAGATAGCTCAGTCGGTAGAGCAGAGGACTGAAAATCCTCGTGTCGCAGGTTCGATTCCCGCTCTGGCCACCATTTTAAAACAGTAAGTTCCTCTCTCGAAGTTCCAAAAAATCTCCCCAGTTAATTTCCCAATCTTTAAAATTTTCGTATTTTTTCGCCTTAAGCTCTTGATTTAACACAACACCTTATCGAACGCGCTTCGCAGCCAGCCATGTTAAAATAAGCCCATGCTCATTTTCGCCGTGGTATCCCTGCCTCATGACCGCTATTCCCGAAGGCTTTAGCCTTTATCAAACCCTCGAAGGACATACCAACGCCATCAATGGTTTACATTGGTCTCCCGATGGGCGCGTGCTGGTATCCTCCTCCTTTGACGACAGCTTGCTGTGTTGGGAAACCGCGACAGGCAATTTATTACAATGCCTGCCCTGCCCCAGCGGCTACCCGCGCATTGCCTGCTGGTCACAACAAGGTCACTATTTGGCGGCAGGCGGCAATGATAAAAGCATTCATATTTGGGATCAACAGGGCATACTTTGCCACAGCTTGAAACAACACGCAGGCAGCATTAATGCCTTGGCATGGTCGCCCGACGACAGTTTGCTGGCTTCTGGCGCGGATGATGGCACGGTTTTATTATGGGATACCAGCACTTGGCAAGTACGCCACAGCCTCAATGCCCACGCCCGCAACGTCAACAGCGTCGCATGGTCACCCGACGGCAACATGCTCGCCTCAGGTTCAGATGACAAACTGATTCGCCTCTGGCATCCCGACACCGGGCAATTATTACGCACTTTAAAAGCGCATTCAGGCATGGTGTTCAGCGTGTTATTTTCGCCCACGCAACCGCTACTTTTTTCTGCGAGCAGCGATAAAACCATTCGGGTGTGGGAAATCATCACCGGGCGACAAGCGCGGGTTTTGGAAGGGCACACCGACGTGGTTTACAAACTCGCCTGCTCACGCGATGGGCAATTATTCGCCTCCAAATCCGACGACGACAGCGTGCGTTTATGGCGTACCGAAGATTGCAGTTTACTCACCGTGTTGCAAGAACCCACGGATCATCAATTATGGTTAGGCGGTTTAGCGTTTCATCCCACCGAACCGATGTTGGCAAGTTTGGGCAAAAAAGATCGTGAAATTCGCCTGTGGAAACTCGACACCGCGCGTTTATTAGCCCTGCCCCGCGCCAGCAGTGAAAGTAGTTTTTCAGGATTATTCAGTCGTTTACGCGCCTTGGGCACATCCTTCAGCAAACCGACAACCCCAGTTCCCACGCTTGCCACAACGGTACATTACACCACCGCCAAAATTGTGCTCGTCGGTGACAGCGGCGTAGGCAAAACAGGCTTAGGCTGGCGATTAGCACACAACGAATTCAAAGAACACGCCTCCACCCACGGGCAACAATTTTGGATTATTCCCGACCTCAAAGTGACCCGCAGCGACGGCACCGAATGCGAAGCCGTATTATGGGATTTGGCGGGACAACCCGATTATCGACTGGTTCACGCGCTATTTTTGGACGAAGTCGATTTAGCGATTGTGTTATTTGACCCCAGCCACCAGCAAGAACCGCTCAAAGGCGTGGAATATTGGTTGCGACAGCTCGGTAGCGCGAATAAAGAAAATCACTGTCGTACTTTATTAGTCGGGGCGCGTTGTGACCGAGGCGCACCGACTTTGACCGCCGAAGAATTAGACGCATTTTGTCAGCAGCACGAAGTCAGCGAAGGCTATTTGATTTCCAGCGCAATGACGGGCGAAGGTTTGCACGCTTTGAAAACACGGGTGCGGCAAGCTTTGCGTTGGGACACCATGACCGCCACCGTGACCACGCTAACGTTTAAACGCATTAAAGAATTTGTATTGGCTTTAAAAGACCAGCCACGCCGTAAAAATACTTTATTAAATCTTGAAGAATTACAGCAATCTTTGCAAAAACGTGAAGAATCATGGCAATTCAGCCAAGCAGAATTATTAACTGCGCTACAACATCTGGCAAATCATGGCTATATCACTTTGTTACGGGGTTCTGCGGGAAAATACAGCATTTTATTAACACCTGATTTATTAAGTAATTTAGCCTCTTCTTTAATTTTAGAAGCGCGACGCAATGAAAAAGGTTTGGGCGCGTTGGAAGAATCACGGGTGTTGCGTGGTGAATATGATTTACCCGAATTATCTGAACTGACACCCACCGAAAAAGAAGTGTTACTAGATGCCGCTCTCGCACTATTTTTAGAGCATACCCTCTGTTTTCGTGAAAGTTACAACGGCGAAAGTTTATTAGTCTTTCCCAGCTTAATTAATCAAAAACGTCCTGCGGTGGATAAAATCCCGATTTTTGAAGATATGTCGTATGCAGTCACGGGCGCAATTGAAAACTTATATGCGGCGTTAGTGGTGTTATTGGGTTATACCAACACTTTTTTACGGGTGCAACAATGGCATAATCAAGCGCAATATGAATTAGGCGCGGGCGAAATTTGTGGCTTTCGCAAGATTGAAGAGCGTGAAGGCGAGCTGGAGTTTGTGCTGTATTATTCTTATAAAGTGCAAGAATCCACAAAATTGCTGTTTCAAGGCTTATTTGAACGTTTTCTGCGCGGGCGTGAAGTTGTTATTCAACGCTATCCGCCTGTAGTGTGTAGCATTTGTAATTATCATCAAGAACGCAGTGAAATCGCTAAACGTTTAAAAGCGCAAAAAGCCTTCATGTTTTGTGGCGAGTGCGGCGGCAAAATTACTTTTCTGTCACAGCGAGGAGAGCAACATTTATCGGCGGTGACGCGTGAAACCTTGGAGCGTGAACAAGTTTCCGCGCTGGAACGCACGGTGTATGCCAAAGCCTTGGTGTGGGTGAAAAGTTATTTGCGCGGGCGCGGGCAGGGAAAAGTACCTTTGGTGTTTATCAGCTATGCCTGGGGCGTGGACACGCAGGAACGCTGGGTGAAAAAGCTGGCGATGGATATGCAGGATGCGGGCATTGAGGTGATTTTAGACGATTGGGACAATTCAACGCTGGGGTCTAGCGTGTCGCGTTTCATCAGTCGAATTGAGCATTGCGATTTTATTGTAGTGGTGGGCGTGCCGTTGTATTTGGATAAATATGAAAATAAAGTCTCGAATTTGGGCAGTGTGGTGGCGGCGGAAGTGGATTTAATCGCACAACGTTTATTAGCTACGGAGGCTGAAAAAAATACGGTGATTCCTTTGCTTTTGGAAGGGGAAGCGCGGACAGCGTTGCCGCCGTTATTGCGGGGGCGTTCTTATGGCGACTTTCGGGAGCTTGGGCTATATTTTCCGCGTTTATTTGATTTGATTTTGACTTTATACCGTATCGAATTTCGTGATCCTGCGGTGCAAGAATTGCGGGACATGTTGCGCAAAGAAGTGCAGTTGCGGAGTAAGCCTGCTTGATTGAATTAAAAATCGAGAGGGATTTAAATCGTAACTGCGCCCCCAACCCCCTAAAGGGGGCTAAACATAAAAGAGTTTAATGTCGTAACGCAGGGATAAATTTTCCCATAAATACCAAACTCCGCAAAATCACCACCCTCAATTCAGCACGTTCATGTGAATCATAAATGCCCCAATAAATACCAGGAAACACGATGACACTGTATAAAATTCCGCCCAGCATTAAAAATGAGAACGCTGAAGTACGGTCAATAATAGGGGTTGTCCACAGTAAATTCAGCACCCCTAGGCTTGTAAATCCACAAACATATGGGAACGCACCAGGCAGCAAAACCTTCAGGAAAAACTTCCAGTGTGAGACTTTCATGTAGTAATTAATTTGCACCAAATAAAGTAACGCACTGATAATTGTGGTTGCCGTCACCGCTAACACCAAATTAATCAGGGTTAACTCCATAATATTCAACCAATACAGCACTGCAAAGGGCAAAAATAAACCTATTCTTAGCAAAAGATATGATAAGGTCAATATCGGTTTTTCAATGCCGTAAAAAATGGCAGAACCTAAACCCGTCAAAATATGAGTTTGTTGTGGCAAAATAAATAACATCATAATATCAACAGCAATTGAATATTTTGGGTTATTACCTAACCATAACATCATGATTTGATGGGAAAATGCCATTAAAAAACCCATTAATAATCCTGTGATTAAATTCATTGAACGTGAGCCTTGCAAATACATGTCACTCAATTCAGTTTTGCGGTTTTGGGTGTGTAAATAAGAGGTTGCTGGCAGAAAAGCCGTGGTCATTGCGGCGGGAATCGTGGTGGCGGTGGTGGCTAATTTTGACCCCACTTCTAATAAACCTGTGGCAGCCACACCCAAGGTGACGCTAGCAATTAATTTTTCCATAGACTGGACAAAAATTGATAAAAATCCCATCGCTTGGACAATTGCGCCAAACTTGAAAAATAAGGGGAGATAACTGATGCTAAAATTCCGCACATGTACCGAAAGTCCGGGTAATTCACGGTAACTCGCGCGAATACAGGCAGTTATGTAAAAAATATAACGAGCGATAAACGCATATAATAACGAGTAAATACCCATTCCTAAAAATAAAAATACAATCGCCAATCCTGTTTCTAATAGAGATGCGGCGGTGAAAGCAAGTGAGGTGATGGCAAAGCGTTGTAAACCTTCTAAAAGATAAATAAACGCGCCCATGATAAGTTCCAAAATAAAAATACTGGCAGCTCCATAAATTAAATAAAATGCGGTTTGCTGAAGATGCGGGGAAATATGGAAACTGTTTTCAATCAAGTCGGGCAATATAAACCATAAAGTCAGCATTAACGTTGCACAAATACCACATACAAAAATAATGCCTGTGGACATTAAACCATTGATACGTTGTATTTGATTATTAGCGTGGTATTCAGCAATGTAGCGAATGTATACATTAGAAACTCCAAACGCTCCCATGCCTAAATAACCAATCAAAATAAAGCAGACCGCCCAAATGCCGTATTCTTCCAAACTTACATACGCGAGGGTAATGGGGGGCAAAAATAGACGCGATCCTAAATAAAATAGTTTCGCGAACACGGCGATAACCATGTTTTTTACAACTAGATTGCGTAGTTCTCGACTTTCTAGTCTAGAATTCAGATAAGAGGGAGCTTGTTCCATATTTTGACCGATAGACTTTTTAAAATAATATAGAGATTGTGCTTAAAAGCAGTCTTTGGTGCAAACGTTTTTTAAAGCACTTTTAGGGCTTATGCAGTTTAATCTATCAGTGTTTGATTTTACTGAAAGTATTCTTGTGCGATGTAAAAGATTAACTCATTGTAAATAAATAAGTTATGATTTTAATCATGTCGTATCTAAGCTATTTAAAAATAGATTTTTTATTCTAAATAACGCTTGAATTTAAAACGACTTGGCGAACTAGGCATATTGTTTTCAAGGCTATTATTATTCCCTCCAAATTGTTCGGGATAAAATAAATGTTCTTGTTTGGAATACATCAAATAACCTTCACTCCAACCTACCAATAAAAATAGCAAAGGAATAGTTTGTTCACCCATATACACCGTCGCAATCGACCATCCAAACACCACATATAAACTCATTAAGGTAAATCCTAAAGCACTGCCTTTTCGTTTGGGTACAGGACGGAACATGTCATGAATAAACAGGCGCACTATCATGCCTAGCATAATAGCTAATAAAAATAGGATACTGACCAAACCATGCATTAAAAACAGCAGCAAATAATAATTGTCAATTGAAGGTTGGTAAGGATTTTTCGGCCAACCACTGCGCCCCCAACCAAACCACATCCGTGCTATACCATCATTAATATAAGTTCCGATTAACTCCCAACGATAGGCAATGGTTTCTTGTGATTCTGTCGCCGCTGCCTCGCGCCCGACGGAGGCATAACCAATAAACCAATTCATGAAGGGAATGCCGATGATGATGACAGCGGCGATGGTGAGATATAAAATCAACCAGCGTTGTGTAGAACGTCCAATCATGACGATAATCGCCCCAAATACCCCACCAATCAGAGGGCCGCGCACTAAAGTCATCAATGCGCCCGCAAATAAGCCTATGCTGAGCACGGTTTCAGTTTTGAGCGGAATCCATGCAATCCATTTAATGCGTTCTGTCCAAGCTCCGCTCCAATGCAACCAACGTTGAATGCGATAACCCACCACCATAATGATGCCCGCTAAAATCGCATGTCCATAAGGCCCAGAAACCCGCGCCAAGCCCCAGCGAAAGCTCGTCACCCATTGCCAGCCTTGTCCAGGAAAAAATGGGGCTAACATTATTTGCCACAAGGTTTTGGGTGCACCACTGAAAAATTGGAACACCGACAAAATTGAAATAATAAATAAAGACCACACCACGCTTTTGGCAAATTCAAAGCGTAAACCACAAGGTTCAATAAGAGCTTTTGCCATGATGTAGGGCACAAGAATTGAAGCAACCGCATCAAAACCGAGGTTTAATGCTTCATCAAAACCCGCATTGCTGTATTCTGAATAAGTGGTCGAAATACAATAGCCATAAACAAGGTAATCTGTT
The DNA here is from genome assembly GCA_039799345.1 of Pseudomonadota bacterium. Taxonomy (GTDB): domain Bacteria; phylum Pseudomonadota; class Gammaproteobacteria; order Beggiatoales; family Beggiatoaceae; genus JAQTYU01. The sequence goes on along the minus strand of JBDLSS010000163.1, from coordinate 13,506 downwards.
GAGCTGGATTTCCAATGCGGACGACCCCGCATCAGCCACACCCCAAAAATCGCCATTAACACCGCTTGATTAAAGCTGGGGTCAGGTAACACGGGCAGCACCCAATAATAATAATCAGGCAATAAAAATAAGATCGGGATATAGGCGGTAAGAAAAGCGCGTTGTGGGGAATAAGCCATTGCCAAATAGGCAGCCCAAAACGCAGGAATTGCAATGATATAAGTCAGCACAGGGGGGTCGCTTCTCTAATTAAAGGCTGTTAAAAATACGTTGATAATGCTATATTATGCCGCATTGGAGAGGTACTCGAAGCGGTCATAACGGCACCGACTCGAAATCGGTTGGGGGGAAACCCCACGCGGGTTCGAATCCCGCCCTCTCCGCCAGCCTTATTCTTTCCTTGCGTGTCTATGTTGCTTATTCTAAGCTATCTTGCATGATTTTCGCTGCGTGCAATCCCATGACAACTGCAATTCCGCTTGAAACCCCGCGTATTGATGATCCCTTGCTGTACTGTTTAGTGATTTTAACTAAACTACATCACCGTCCTTTTTCCCCTGAAGCTTTACATGCGGGTTTACCGCTGACCGAACAGGGTTTAACCCCAGAATTATTTATTCGCGCCGCCGCCCGCGCAGGTTTAAGTGCGCGTGTGATTAAGCGTCCGCTAGAAAAACTCACTAAATTACAACTCCCTGCGGTATTACTACTCAAAGACAATCAAGCTTGCGTTTTGAATGCACAGCTCACACCAACGACTGCACAAATTATTCAGCCTGAAAGTGGCGAAGGCTTTGCTGAAATCAGCGTGGCAAGCCTGCAAGAACAGTACACGGGTTACGCGCTTTGCGTGCGTCAAGCCTATCGTTTTGATGCGCGTTCTGAAGCAGGCGCAATTCCTCGCCCACGTAATTGGTTTTGGGGCACGCTGGCAAAGTCGTGGCATGTTTATTTAGAAGTCTTGCTCGCGTCTTTATTGATTAATGTATTCGCCCTTGCTTCACCGCTGTTTGTGATGAATGTTTATGATCGGGTCGTGCCTAATCACGCGCTGGAAACCTTGTGGGTGCTGGCAATTGGCGCGGGTATCGTGTTCGCTTTTGAATTTGTGATGCGAACCTTACGTGGTTATTTTATTGATCTCGCAGGTAAAAAATCCGACATCATTTTAGCCAGCATGATTTTTGAACAAGTCATGGGCACACGTCTGATTGCGCATCCGCGTTCTGTGGGCGCATTTGCCAATCATTTATTGGAATTTGAAAGCTTTCGGGATTTTTTCACCTCAGCAACTTTAACCACCGTGGTTGATTTGCCCTTTACTTTACTATTTTTATTAGTGATTTGGGCAATTGGCGGCAATTTGGTGTTTGTGCCGATTTTTGCCGTGCCCGTGGTGTTGTTGATTAGTTTTTCGCTGCAATTTCCGCTGCGTACAGCGGTCGAGCAAAGTTTTCGCGCCAGTGCGCAAAAGCACGGGGTGTTAGTGGAAGCCCTTGCTGCAATTGAAAATATTAAAACCCTGCAAGCGGAAGGCGTGTTGCAACGGCGTTGGGAACAATTGTTGGGCGAGATTGCAAAAAGTAGTTTACGCTCGCGCTTGATTTCTGCTTTGGCGGTGAATTTAACGTTACTGGTACAACAAGTTGCAACGATTGCTATCGTGATTTTTGGGGTGTATTTAATCAAAGCGGGCGAATTGAGCACGGGCGCGTTGATTGCGAGCACGATTTTGACGGGACGCGCCTTAGCTCCGTTGGGGCAAGTTGCAGGCTTGATGATGCGTTATCACCAATCTCGGGCGGCATTGAAGGCACTCAATCACATTATGAGCTTGCCTTTGGAACGCCCCGAAGGACAGGATTTTGTGCATCGTCCCGAATTGCAGGGCGCGGTCGAATTCAAAAATGTGCAGTTTCAATATCCCACCCAGCCGCTGAAAACTTTGCAAAATATTTCTTTCAAAATCCAAGCAGGTGAACGGGTTGGCATTATTGGGCGCGTGGCTTCGGGAAAAAGTAGCCTTGCGAAATTGCTGTTGAATTTGTACCAAGTGGGCGAGGGCAGCGTGTTGTTGGATGGCATCGACAGCCGCCAGCTCGACCCTGCGGATTTGCGCCGCAATATTGGCTATGTGCCTCAGGATAGCGTGTTATTTTATGGCACGGTGAAGGAAAATATTGTGATGGGTGCGCCGTATTTGGACGATGCGGCTTTAGTGCAGGCGGCACATTTGGCGGGCGTAGACGAGTTCGTCAACCAACATCCTTTGGGTTTTGATTTGCCAATTGGGGAACGCGGTGAAGGTTTGTCGGGCGGGCAACGGCAAGCGATTGCGTTGGCGCGAGCCTTGTTGCATAACCCCCCGATTTTGTTGATGGATGAACCTAGCAATGCGATGGATAATAGTAGCGAAGAGCAATTTAAAACGCGCTTGTTGCCGTATTTGGAAGGCAAAACTTTATTGTTAATCACGCATCGCACCTCATTGTTAAGCTTGGTGGATCGTTTAATCGTGGTCGACAACGGGCAAATTGTGGCAGATGGTCCGAAAGACGCGGTGATTCAGGCGTTGAGTAGTGGACGGGTGGCACGTAGTTCTCAATGAATACATCAGAAACTCCTCCCTTCACAACTTATGCTAGGCTTATTAAAGCGTTGTTCAAATGAGATGGAGGAAAACATGTTTCTTAGACAATGGATACTTTTAACGCTAATGCTATTCAGCCCTTTGACATGGGCAGATGCGGTGATTGGAACAGGTACGGCGACAAGTTGCACTGAAACTGCGTTACGTGCGGCATTCGCAATCGGCGGCACATTAAGTTTTAATTGTGGCAATGCGCCCGCAACTATTAGCATTAACAGTGAATTATTAATCAGTAAAGACACGCTTATTGATGGCGGCGGCACGCAACAAGGGGGATTAATCACTTTAGACGGCGGCAAGCGCACGCGCATCTTACGCAGTGACAACAACCTCAAAGTGACCCTGAAAAATCTCACGCTAAAAAATGGACAACAAACAGGCAGTGATGGTTCTGGGAGCGGTATTTATTTCGGAAATTTTAATACTGCCAGCGTATTCAATTGCATTTTTGAAAATAATGACGGCACTGCGGGTAATCAAGAGCGTGGCGGCGGTGCAATTGCGACCAAAAGTTTAGGCTCGCTGGTCGTGACAGATAGCTTATTTCGTAATAATCGCGGCATTAATGGTGGTGCAATCAACCATTTGTTGGGGAATCTGACGGTGACACGCTCGGTTTTTCTCAATAATGATTCAACACCCGGGGGCAGTAATGCAGGGGATACGCGCGGTTATGGTGGTGCTATTTATGTAGATGGTGCATCTGCCCCTAATGACAGCACGGGCGGCACAATTCAAATTTCTCACAGCCAATTCCGCAATAACAAAGGGGCAGGACAGGGGGGCGGCTTATTTCTTTTCGGCTATCCTCCCGACAAAATTATAATTGATAATTCTGCCATTACCGATAACACCGTGCTTAAAAGTTCCAATGGGGATGCTTTGGGCGGTGGTCTCCGCGTTGGTAATGCGGATTTAACGATTGAAAATGTACTGTTTGCTAATAATCGCGCTTATAGTCAAGGCGGTGGATTGTGGATTGGTGAAACCACACCCACCCGTTTATTGAATAGCACTTTTTATAATAACCGTGCAGAAGAAAGTGCAGGTTCAGGATTGGGGGGTGCAATTTTATATTCGACCCAATCGGAGGGCAGTTTTACAAATTTGACCCTTGCGAATAATTATGCAGGATTTATGGGGGGCGCATTTTGGGGAAATGCTGATAAGGTCACGCTGCGTAACAGCATTGTCAGCAATAACAAGGGTGATAATCCTTGGAATATTAATTGGCAGGTTGGCGCATCGTTGAAAGATGGGGGCAATAATCTCGAGTTCCCCGCACCATCCACCCAAGACCCTAAAGATGTCAAAGTTGTGGCAAACAGTCGCGTGCTTGATCCTTTGCTTGCAAGTTTAAATGAAAATGGGGGGGCGAGTGCTACTTTGGCATTGTTAGCAAACAGTCCTGCTATTAATGGCGGTACAAATTGCCCAACCACCGATCAGCGTGGAGTAAAACGTACACAATGCGATATTGGTGCATTTGCGATGCGTTCATTTAACAGTGGGGCTTTTGATTTAAGCGCGCAAACACCTATTAGTCGTGGCAGCACTGCCAGTTTTACCCCCTTGGTGAGCAGTGGAACGCAGCAAGGCAATAATCTAGTCATTAAGCGTAATCAGTCGATTAACGTATCAACAAATGTGAGTAGTGATGCGGCTGATGTTGGACGAACTGTTTATGTGGTCATTGTGGCAAATTATGCAGGACAGTGGTTTGTTCGGAATAATCAAACGTGGACAGCGTGGGATGGTCAATTAGCAAATTTGAAGGCTGCCGAAGTGAGGATGGCTTTGAATGCTGAAGAAAAAATTGCGGTGTTCGATGGGAATGTTCAAGGATTTACAGGCAATTACACGGTCTATGTGGGTTATTTGATTCCACAAACACTGAAGTTGGTATTTAATCAAAATGAGCCGCTGCGGTTTACTGTAGCGGAGTAATTTCCAGAAAGTTCTTTTTACACAAATGGGTATGAATTGTAGCCACATGGAGTTGGAGTATGGCGGAATATGGGAGTTTGGAGGCGGTGATTTAAATTCCCCCATATTCCGCTACGCTCCATACGGCTACAAACTCATTTCACCCCGCTCTGCAACGGCAAAAACGCCCGCCCATTGCCGCTGAAAAAGCGCGAAAAGCCTTCGTAATATTCCAGTCGCAAGCTTGATGATGCGTTATCACCAATCGCGGGCGGCATTGAAGGCACTCAATCACATCATGAGCTTGCCTTTGGAACGCCCCGAAGGACAGGATTTTGTGCACCGTCCCGAATTGCAGGGCGCAGTCGAATTCAAAAATGTGCAGTTTCAATACCCCACCCAGCCACTGAAAACTTTGCAAAATATTTCTTTCAAAATCCAAGCAGGGGAACGGGTTGGAATTATTGGGCGCGTGGCTTCGGGAAAAAATAGCCTTGCGAAATTGCTGTTGAATTTTTATAGTATTTAAATACTAAGGATAGACTAATATAAAAGGCAATTTGATGATTTAAATCATGCCCTTGAACATATTCTCTCAGTCTATTTTTAAAACCAAAATATTATAATTACGCATCGCACACCACTATTAAGTTTGATGGATCGTTTAATCGTGGTGGACAATGGGCAAATTGTGGCAGATGGTCCGAAAGATGCGGTGATTCAGGCGTTGAGTAGTGGGCGGGTGGCACGTAGTGCGTAGTCTTAAACTGATTTTTTCTTAAATTTTTTTCACAGTAATCAGGTTACTAGAAATTGCCATTTGATGATACGCCCTTAACTAAATGGAGGTGAATTGCACATCGCTATCAGGTAATAAATTATCAAAAGAAGTTGCTGATATTTAAAAATACAGTATTATCAACAGCTACAGCTTATTCTCTGTTAATGCGAAATACAGAATATAAACTGTAAAAAATAACATAGCCTAATTTGATTAATTACGCAGTATTTAAGTCGGGTAAGTTTTATACATTCTGATAAACTAAATAAAAGCGATTTAAGAAAAAGAGCTGCAATTCTCTCTTGATTTTAATGCGCTGGCTTGGTATTTTTAAAAATTCGCACTTTACTTATCATAGACGACTAAATTTAGAGTCATCTACATTGACTACTTTTGTATGTATGAATGGGGGGACACTTTCAATGTCCAGTAAACAAGAGATTTTAACAGGTGCTGATATTTTAGTGCGCTGCCTTATCGAAGAAGGGGTGGAATACATCTTCGGTTATCCCGGTGGTTCTGTGCTGCATATCTACGATGCCCTTTTCAAAGAAAACAAAATCACCCACATTTTGGTGCGCCATGAACAAGGTGCAACCCATGCGGCTGATGGTTATGCACGTTCCACAGGGAAACCTGGTGTCGTCCTCGTCACCTCAGGGCCTGGTGCGACCAATGCTGTCACAGGGATTGCGACCGCCTACATGGACTCAATTCCAATGGTCGTGATTACTGGACAAGTACCCACCCATTTAATTGGTAATGATGCTTTCCAAGAAGTGGACTCTATCGGGATTACCCGTCCTTGCGTCAAGCACAACTTCCTCGTCAAAGACGTGAAGAAGCTTGCTGAAACCGTGAAGAAAGCGTTTTATGTCGCCACCACGGGCAGACCCGGTCCCGTGGTGATTGATATTCCTAAGGACATCACCGCCCAAAGTGCGGCGTTTGAATATCCTGAAGAAATCGAAATGCGTTCTTACAAGCCCGTTGCCAGCGGACACCCCGGACAAATTCGCAAAGCCGCAGAATTAATTCTGTCCGCCAAACGTCCAATGCTTTATACAGGCGGCGGTGTGGTTTTAGGGAATGCCTCCAGCGAATTAACTGAATTCACGCGCTTGCTCGGCTATCCGATTACGCAAACTTTAATGGGTTTAGGGTCTTATCCCGCATCAGACCCGCAATTTGTGGGCATGTTGGGGATGCACGGCACGTATGAAGCCAACATGGCAATGCACGAATGCGACGTTTTAGTTGCTATCGGCGCGCGCTTTGATGACCGCGTTACCAGCGATTTGGAAAAATTCTGTCCTTACGCCAAAATCATCCACATGGACATCGACCCCTCTTCCATTTCTAAAAATGTGAAAGTCGATATTCCTATCGTGGGCGCAGTGGATCGCGTTTTGACCGAAGTGATTAAAGCCATCCGTGAAACGGGTAAACAACCTGATCATGAAGCTTTAGTGTCGTGGTGGGCGCAAATTGACGCATGGCGTGCTACGAATTGCTTACGCTATGATCGCAACAGCCCTTTAATCAAGCCACAATACGTGATTGAAAAGCTGCATGAAATCACCCACGGTGACGCATTTATCACCTCCGACGTGGGGCAGCATCAAATGTGGGCGGCACAGTTTTACAAATTCGATAAGCCTCGCCGTTGGATCAATTCAGGCGGTTTGGGCACGATGGGTTTTGGGTTGCCTGCCGCGATTGGCGTACAATTGGCGCATCCGAAAGAAACGGTGGCTTGTGTGACCGGTGAAGCCAGTATTCAAATGTGTATTCAAGAATTATCCACTTGTAAGCAATATGATTTGCCGATTAAAGTGATTAACTTGAATAATCGTTACATGGGCATGGTTCGCCAATGGCAAGAAATGTTCTATGATCGCCGCTATTCGCATTCTTATATGGATGCTTTGCCTGATTTTGTGAAGTTGGCAGAAAGCTATGGTCATATCGGCATGTACATTGATAAACCCGCCGATGTGGAAGGCGCATTGCGCGAAGCGTTTGCGATTAAAGATCGTTTAGTGTTTATGAATTTTGTCACCGATCAAACCGAAAACGTGTATCCTATGATTGCCGCAGGCAAGGGACAACACGAAATGGTGTTATCTTCAGAAAGAGAGTTGGCTTAAGAACATGCGTCACACTATCTCCATTTTGTTAGAAAACGAAGCAGGGGCTTTGTCACGAGTGGCGGGCTTATTCTCCGCGCGCGGTTATAATATCGAATCCCTCACCGTTGCACCGACCAATGATCCTTCCATGTCACGGATGACTTTAGTCACCACGGGCACTGAGAGCGTTATTGAACAGATCACCAAGCAATTAAACAAGCTGGTGGATGTGATCAAGTTGATTGACTTGAACGAAGGTCCTTATATTGAGCGTGAATTGATGCTCATTAAAGTCAAAGCAGCGACCAATAACCAACGCGAAGAAGTCAAACGTTTAGTTGACATTTTCCGTGGCAAAATCATTGACGTGGGCGATTCTAACTACACTATCGAACTCACGGGTACGGGCGAAAAAATCGATGCCTTTATCAAAGCCATTGAAGCACCGCTGATTGTTGAAGTGGTGCGTTCAGGGGTTTCTGGCATTGGGCGCGGTAACAAGAGCCTACACGTATAATTAAATCCTTTCGCTGCCTACAGACCGTGTTATTTCAACGCGCAGCGAAAGCATTATCCACACCTAAAGATGAATAACGAAGCGAGGAACTTCATGAATATTTTTTACGATAAAGATGCCGACCTGTCCCTGATCAAAGGCAAGAAAGTCGCCATCATCGGTTATGGTTCACAAGGTCATGCCCATGCAAACAACCTGAAAGATTCTGGCGTGAAAGTCGTGGTTGGCTTGCGTGCTGGTTCTGAATCTGCCAAGAAAGCAGAAGCTGCGGGCTTGAAAGTGAAAGAAATCGCTGATGCTGTGAAAGCGGCTGACGTAGTGATGATTCTCGCACCTGACGAACATCAAGCTAAACTTTATCGTGACGAGATTGAACCCCATATCAAAAAAGGCGCAGCTTTGGCTTTCGCTCATGGGTTTAACATTCACTTTGAACAAATCGAGCCTCGTGCCGATTTAGACGTGATCATGATTGCGCCTAAAGGGCCTGGTCATTTAGTGCGTTCTACCTACACCCAAGGCGCAGGCGTACCTAGCTTAATCGCAGTGTATCAAGATGCTTCTGGTAAGGCTCGTGACATCGCTTTATCTTATGCTTCTGCCAATGGTGGTGGTCGTGCTGGCGTGATTGAAACCAGTTTCCGTGAAGAAACCGAAAACGACTTATTCGGTGAACAAGCCGTGTTATGCGGTGGTGCAACGGCATTAGTACAAGCGGGCTTTGAAACTTTAGTTGAAGCTGGCTATGCACCTGAAATGGCTTACTTTGAATGCTTGCATGAATTGAAGTTAATCGTGGATTTGATGTATGAAGGTGGGATCGCAAACATGCGTTATTCTATCTCCAACACCGCAGAATACGGTGACATTACCCGTGGCCCTCGTATCATTACCGCAGAAACCAAAGCGGAAATGGCAAAAATCCTCAAGGAAATCCAAAACGGTGAATTCGCACGTGAATTCATTCTGGAAAACCAAGCGGGGGCTGCCACGCTCAAAGCGAAACGCCGTTTAAGCCGTGAACACAAGATTGAAGAAGTGGGCGGTAAACTGCGTGAAATGATGCCGTGGATCAAGGCAAACAAGCTGGTTGACCGTAGCAAGAACTAAGTTTTAAGTCGAATGAGGGGCGGTGAAAACTGCCCCTTAAACTTTGGTGATACCTTAGAAATTAGGATGTGTGATATTACATGAATAATTATCGTTCAAATAAAATGATTAAAGGTTATTGGTTGACTAACCTAATAGTCATGATCCTAATGATTCCGTTAGGTTTCTATGTTTATAAAAAAATTAATCCAGCCCCTGTAAATCGCGTAATCCCTACAACCCCTGCAAATCAAACATCAACGACAGGGAAAGTTTATAAATGTGATGGTAGAACACACTGTTCTCACATGACTTCTTGTGAAGAAGCCACGTTTTTCTTAAGAAATTGTCCTAACACAAAAATGGATGGGAATAATGATGGCATTCCTTGTGAAAAACAGTGGTGTGGAATTTTTTCTTTTAAATAATTTTTTCTCATTCCCACGCTCCAGCGGCGCGAATTTGGCTAAAAGTATCAAATTTTCTATTATATTAATGGCTTATCCTGCTTAATTCTAATAATCCTGTAAATCCTGATTCAGACAAATAAATTCGCTAATATTTCTAATTTTTTTTAGATTTAAATAATTGGTAGTCCTAAAGAAGCAGTGATATTAAAATCAGAAAAGTGGTGATTATAGAGGAGAAGCTAAAATGCTGACTTGCCCTAACTGTAAAGCAACGCACATCGTCAAATATGGAAAAACTCGCTCAGGCACACAAAACTACAAATGTCGTGAGTGTGGTCGCCGTTTTCTAGAACATCCTACCAAAAAATATATAAACCAAGAAACATGGGCGCAAATAGATAAGTTGCTAAAAGAAAAGCTACCCCTCAGCGGTATAGCCCGTGTGACAGGAATCTCGGGGACGTGACTACAAGCTTATGTAAACCGTTTGTATGAGAAACAACGCCTAGAACCACAGCCTGTAAAAAAAGGGAAGTTGTGCTTAGAATGCGATGAAATGTGGTCATTTGTAGGAAACGCTAAAGAGAAAGTGTAGATATGGCTAGCTTTGGATAGGGATTCACGAGAGGTTTTAGGAGTCGCCTTTGGGAAGCGTATAAGAAAGTGCTCCCCAGTAAACACCATAAAGCAGTAGGACTGACTAATCATATTGAGCGATTTAACAATACGTTAAGACAGTAAGTCAGTCGTTTAGTGAGGAAAACGTTATCTTTCTCGAAGAAGTTAGAAAATCACAATAATGATGATGGGAGGAATTTAGGGAGGATAACTCCTTTTTTCAGTCAGTTCGCTGTCGTGTTCTGTTTTCATATAAATTTCACGACGCGGATAAGGCATAGTAATTCCAGCTGTTTTAAAACGATCCCAAATTGTCATAAACAACTGTGAACGTACCTGACTACGACTTGCCTTTTGTAAATTCACAAAAAAATCAATCCGATATTTCACCGAAAAGTCTCCAAAATCCCACAATAAGGCTTGCGAAGGCGGTTCTTTTAACACTTCTGCATTTTCATACAAAATATCTCGTAAAATTTGCACAACTTTATGCGGATCATCGTCATAACTGGTGGTGATGTATAAGGTCGTGCGCACACTTGAATCGCTATGGGTCAAATTTACAAAAGCCCTTGATAATAATTCAGAGTTTGGCATGATAACTTCTTGATTTTCTGACGTGGTCAGTGTCAAGGAACGGATACCGATATGAGTTACGATCCCTTCAAATTGTGAGATATTGACCACGTCCCCCGTGCGCAAGGGGCGTTCAATCAGCAATAAAATCCCACTGATGAAATTATTGGCAATATTTTGTAGCCCAAAACCTATCCCCACCCCCAATGCGCCTGCGAACACCGTGAGTGTGGTTAAATCCACCCCTAATAAACGCAAAGTTACTAACAAACCAATTAAAATGACTGCGTACTGAGTAAAAACTGATAAGCTATTTCTAATGCCTAAGTCACTGATGCTGGAATAAATCCAACGATAAGTAATTTGTCGCGACCAACGCCCAAACCAAAAAATTAGCCATAGACTAAAACCTAACAATAATAAATTGCCGATAGTGACTTGCACGCGCAACATTTTAAGCAGCGGGTAATGCCAAAAGCTTTTAACATTTTCCATGACGGCGACATCATTAAACCAGCCGTTAATCCAAAAAAAACAGGCAATTCCTAATAAAATTAAGGCAGTATCTAATAGTTTGTGCAGCAAGGGAATAATGTCTTGTGTCCATAACAAGCCATATTTGCTGTGCTTAAGTGCGAAATTTTTCAACAGACCAATTAAGTCCGACAAGAAGCCGCGCGTAATTAACCATAATGTGAACACGCATAAAAATAAGCTGAGTAATTTTGCGACCGTCCAGCCCAAATTGATATAACCCACTAAGCCTAATAACGCGACGGCAAAGATTGATAAGGGCAATAAGAGGCTGCTCAAACCCACTACCGAAAGCCAATAGCCTTTTAAACTGTTTTCCAATATTGCCAAGGTAATGCGGCGGATAAACAGCACAGGAAAAGTGGTCAGCGATAATAACAGCATGAAAATGCTGTCAAATAAATCGCGCAAGATTAAAGAAATTGGCAATAAATGTACGATAGAGGTAATTGCTGTGAACGTTCCCGTCGCAATCACGCTCCAGCGCAATTGATGATAAATTTTAGAGCGTTGCCGAATATCGGAGAGATAACGCCCTGATAAAATTAAATGTGAAAGATTAAGCGGAAATTTCACCCCTAGCCATAAAAATACCAGCGTGTGGGTAAGCAATAAACTGGAATGGTGTGGCTGTGCAATCCATGAAACTACTAGAATAATGCCTGTCATTGCCAAACCAATTAAATTCATGCGCAGCAGGCGTAGCCACACCTCACTGTGCACACGAACTGCGTTTGGGCGGTCTAACTGTTTGAGTACATCCCCAAGTAACGTATAAAACCATAAAAATACTGTAAGCCATAAAGTGCTCCCCAAACCCAACATGAAGATAGAGCCTTCACTCATTCGCTGAAAAGTTTGTATAAAACTTTGGCTTGACGTATGGACTTGCTGTAGAAACATAAGAGGCAAGTTACTTATTTCATTAAAAATATCCTGCCATTCGCTCCAATTTTTGGGCAAAACTCGCTGCCGCAATAACATTTCCCGCAGCCGCGTTTGATAAAGCGTGGTCAAATTACTTAAATGCTGGGCTGCCGTTTTGCTCAGATCACGAATTAAGGCATGTTGCGGGGTCAACTCTTTGATTGTACTGTCGAGACTTTTCTCAATTTCGTTACCAATTTTTAATTCCATTCCGAGCAACACTTCATTATTCTTTCGAGTCGCTTGTAATTGTTTCTCTAAAATTTGGAGCTTACTGTCTAAAATATTATTGCTGTCTTTAATTTCATTCAGCACCACATCCGCTTGTCGAATCATTTCTTGTGAAACTTTTGCGGTGTGGGGGGTGGTGCTGGCAGTTTCAAATTCAGCAAGTTGATTCTGTATATTTTGGAGTTTTAACTGACGCTCGCGTTTTTGTTGATGTTCTTCAGCAAGTTGTAGTTTGATTTCTAAAAGATAACGTTGGATTGGGAGTTGCGTTTTTTCCAATTGGGCGCGTAAATCCGCCGTTTCTTCAACATAACGCTGCCATTCCTGTTGATTTTGCTCGGTTAAACTTTGTTTTTGGCGGGTTTGATAAAGTTTTTGAACCGCTACAACCCATTGTTCTGAATAAGCTAAACGCTTAACTGCCAAATCACCCCGCTGTTTATTAATATGCAATTGCCGATCATCTAACTCGCGTGCTGCCTTTTGTAAAGTAATATTTTTTTCCAGATCGGTAATTTGCTGGGTTTGTGCTGCAACTTGTTCTGCTGGCGATGGGGTTTTGCGTAATACATTGAGATCATTTTGTAATTTGGTAATGACGTTAATGTGTTCCCGTTGTGCATTTTCCGCATTTTGAACTTCGACTTCTGCATTTTTGACTTCAACTTGCGCCGTATCGCGTTCTAAAATCGCGCTGTCTAAAATTTTCTGCGTGACTTTGTTGACATCAAGCTGCGCAATTTTGTTGGGCAATTCCTGCTGATCTATTTGTAACTTCGCATTTTTTCGCGCTAAATTTGCCTCAAGCTCGGCTAAACTTTCCTGACGTTGAGTAATAAACTCGGGGCTAAGTACCGTATTAAGCGGGTCAAGGCTTAAGGTGGTGGTGGCACTGGGGATATTTTCGGCGGCACTTAAAAAATGAGACAAGCTGAGCAGGAGGAGGAAAAAAAGCCAACGGGTCATGTGTGAGGTCTCAGATAGGGGGCTAAAGCGCGTACTGGTTTGAATAAAAATTTTCAGAATGAACGGGCGGTGCTAAACAATAATTTTAACTGCGTCCCTAAAATCCATGAAGCTGGTGCAGGTTTGTAACCTGCACCGTAACGTTTCAG
>JBDLSS010000162.1:0-4611 GCA_039799345.1 Pseudomonadota bacterium | reverse complement strand
AGGGCCACATACTCACGCCCGTCCCACGGTTTCGTGGATTATGGGACAAGTGATCTTGGCATTAGTACCCACCACTTTGTTTGGGATTTATTTATTCGGTTTTCCTGCACTGAATTTATTTGTCTTGACGATTTTAACCGCCGTATTTGCGGAAGCTGCCGGGCTTGCGATGATGGGTCGTCCCGTGCGCCCTTTCTTATTTGACGGCTCTGCGATTTTGACAGGCTGGCTCGTTGCCTTGACTTTGCCGCCGTGGGCCCCTTGGTGGATTGCGGTCATGGGCGGTTTATTTTCCATCGTCATTGGTAAGCAAGTGTTTGGCGGCATTGGACAAAATGTGTTCAATCCTGCGATGTTAGCACGGGTTATGTTATTAGTTGCCTTCCCCTTGCAAATGACCACTTGGATTAATCCTATCCCGATGTTTTCTGCCAACGCGCCCAGTTTTATGGACAGCTTAGCGATTACTTTTGGGGGCACGATTCCACATTTAGACGCAGTCAGCAGTGCCTCTTTACTCGGCAATTTAAAAACCGAATTGACCTTAGGGCACAAAGTACCTGAGATTTTAATCAACAGTCATTACAGCTTTTGGGATGCCTTCAGTGGTTGGACCAATGGCAGCTTAGGCGAAACTTCTGCCTTGTTAATCTTGCTCGGTGGTTTCTATTTGCTGTTTAAGAAAATCATCACTTGGCATATTCCTGTGAGCATGTTGGGTAGCGCGTTTGTGTGGGCTTTGGTTTTCAACCTGATTAACCCCGACCGTTACGAAGGCGTGGATTTTCACTTGTTAAATGGTGGCATGATTTTAACCGCATTTTTCATCGCCACCGACTATGTCACCTCGCCTGCAACTCCCGTGGGTAAGATTATTTTCGGGATTGGCTGTGGCACGATTGCCTACGTGATTCGGACCTGGGGCGCATTCCCTGAAGGGGTGGGTTTTGCAGTGTTAATCATGAACGCACTCAGCCCGTTAATCGATCATTACACTCGCCCACGCATTTACGGTCGCCTGCGTTCTGGCGCACCGATTGAAGCGTCCAAGTAGGAGCAGGTAAAAATGGAAGCTTTTTTAAAGAAAATGCAAGAGTACGTCGGTTATCACAGCGTGATGCTGGGCTTAATCGGTTTGGCTGCCAGTGTTGCCTTAGCATATAGCAGCGTTGCCACCGCCCCTGCGATTGCCAAGGTTTTGGCAGATGATAAGAAAGCCAGTTTGGCGCAAGTGATGCCCGAGAAATTGCATGACAATGATTTGTTAAGCAGTTCAGTCGAGGTGAGCGATGCCAACATGGGCACTGCACCTGTCAAGGTTTACATTGCGCGTCAAGGCACGAATTTTTCAGGGGCTGTGTTTGAAACGTCCAAGTCGGGGTATTCAGGCACAATTCGGCTGATTATGGCAGTCGATGGCGAGGGGAAAATTTTAGGGGTGCGCGTTTTAGCACACACCGAAACGCCCGGCTTAGGCGATAAGATTGAAGTGTTACGTGATCCGTGGATTACCAAATTCAATGGCTTATCTTTAAGTAATCCCGATGAAAAAGGCTGGCATGTGAAAAAAGATGGCGGGATGTTCGACCAGTTTTCTGGTGCAACCATTACCCCCCGTGCCGTGGTGAAAGCAATCAAGCAAGGCTTAGATTTCTTTAACGCACATCGTCAAGAATTATTGAGCTCAACCCCTGCGAAATAAGGAGTTTTAATCATGTCATCAGGTTCTAGTCAATATAAAACCATTATTTATGATGGTTTATGGGGCAACAACGTTACTTTTGCCCAACAGCTCGCACTCTGTCCCTTATTGGCGGTGACCACTACTGCAACTAATGGCTTAGGTATGGGACTTTCCACTGCCGCTGTGATGATGTTGAGTAATGGTGCAGTGTCTGCTGCTCGCAAACTGATTACCCCAGAAATTCGGATTCCTGCATTTATCGTGTTAATTGCAGCCATCGTGACCGTGGCAGATATGTTAATTAATGCTTACATGCACGATTTATATAAAGTATTAGGCTTGTTCATTCCGTTGATTGTGACTAACTGCGTGGTGTTGGGACGCACTGAAACCTTTGCTTTCCATAATCCTGTGCTACCTTCGATGTTAGATGGCTTAATGATGGGCTTGGGCTTCACTTGGGCACTGACTTTGATGGGCGCGTGTCGGGAAATTATTGGCAGTGGTACTTTATTTGCCTATGCTTCGCTGTTATTGGGTGATGCCTTTAAATTCTTGGAAATGGTGATTATTCATGACTATCATGGCTACTTATTGATGATTCTGCCTCCCGGTGGCTTCTTAATGATGGGCTTTTTATTGGCTGGTAAGCGTTTGATCGATGCACGTCTGGAACGTGTGGCTCACAGTGCTTCATTAGTTCAAATCCAAGGTCATGCTTAAGAAGGAGGAAGTTTTAATGAATGTTGGAGTCACGTACTCGAATCACGAGAACCAAGTTTGGTTGCGTTTAGAAGTTCCCGAAGGCAGCACGGTTGAAGATGCCATTAAACAATCAGGTTTGTTGAAACGATTCCCTGATTTAAACTTGGAAACTCAAAAGGTGGGAATTTTTGGCAAAATTGTCAAACTCAACACCCCATTGAAAGACAGTGATCGGGTTGAAATTTATCGCCCCATCATTGCTGACCCTAAAACTGTCCCCCGCCGCTTTGGGGACGATGATGACGATGATTAATATTAATCATCGCGGCTTTATCAGTTGAGTATGCCCCCTTACTCTTGTCTTGTGCTATGATCCACACGATGGCGGTCAGTAAGGGGGTGTTTTTATTACACCCACTTAATGCAGTGTCCCGCTAGGCGTGAATAGATGAGAATAGCAAGCATGAGTAATCAGTTCAGTCAGCCTTTAGTCAATTTGACCGAGGCAATTCAGTCGTTTTTAGCTGCGCCCCCTGTAGGTACGCCTGCGAGTGTGATTGCAGCTTTCGGTGCAGCGATGTCTTCAGGGCAAACCAATTTGCCGCCCCGCTTGTTTTATGAAGCCGTTGAACAAGCCCCCGTCGCGATTTCAATCACCGATTTAAAAGCCAACATTTTGTATGCAAATCCTGCCTTTGAACGGGTCACGGGATATACGCCCAGCGAAATTATGGGCAGCAATGAAGCCATTCTCTCCGATAAAACCACGCCTAGCTTAATCTATGAAACTTTATGGGGACGTTTACGTCAGCAAAAAGCATGGTCTGGGGTACTGCTGAATAAGCATAAAACGGGAACGCGCTATCTTGCCGAATTAATTATTGCGCCTGTGGTCAATGCCACGGGGCAAACTACGCATTACTTAGGAATGCACCGCGATGTCACCGCCGTACACCGCCTTGAACAACAAGTTCAAAATCAAAAAGCTTTGATTGAATCGATGGTGGATTCTGCGCCTGTGGTGATTGCTTTGCTGAATGAAAAAGGCAAAGTGATTTTAGATAACCAAGAATATAAAAAATTAGTGGGTGATTTACGCGGCAGAGAACCAGCCTCGGTGTTTTTAGAAGCGATTAAAGACGGTCTCGGTGAAAATAACTGGGAACGTTTACGCGCCAGCGATGGCAGCTTTGTCGACCGTGAAGTGCATTTTGATCGCGGCGGTGGTCATCAGCCGCGTTGGTTTGTGTGTTCAGGCACTTGGTTTAAAGAACGTGACAGCAGTGCGGATGCGTTTTTTGAAGCTCGCAAACAAGGTTATTTATTACTCGTTGCCAATGAAATCACCGCGATTAAACGTCAACAAGAAGAAATTCGCATGAATACGCTGCGTGCCTTGTTGGCAGAAGAAGAATTAGTCGAAAGCGTGCGCGAGACTTTGACAGGCGCAATTCACCAACTGCAAGGCCCGATGAATTTAATCGCCGCAGCGGTGAATATGCTGGAACGTCGTGCTGAAAAAGCCAGCGACGATCCCTTATGTCAGGCTTTGCAAGAAGCTTTAGAGGCAGGTAATAAAACGCTGGATAATTTACGGCGTTGTGTACCGAATGCCTCTGAAGAAAGCATGATGCCTGTGAATTTGAATGAATTATTGCGCGATGTGCTCTCAATTTCGACGGCGCGTTTATTGTCTGAAGGTGTCGTGGTCGATTGGAAACCCGCCTTAGTCTTGCCCGCCTTGGTCGGACGCAGTGACCGTTTACGTGGCATGTTTAAACAGCTTATCGATAATGCACTAGACTCCATGAGTGAAAATCGTTATAAACATCGCGAACTGAAAATTATCACCACCAGCGATGCTGAAACCTTGAGTGTGATTATTGAAGATTCTGGAACGGGTATTCCTGAAGGATTACGTTTTAAAGTCTTTGAACCTTTTTTCACCACCAAAGGCAGCGCGGCAAAGGGGCGGCGCGTCGGCATGGGGCTTGCATCGGTTCAGGAAATCGTCAACTTACATGCGGGCTACATCCGCATTGATCCTGAGTATACGGAAGGTTGTCGCATCATTGTCCAATTCCCTATTGTCCCCTATCGAGAAACAGCATAAGTGTCTGCACCAGTTGATCAAAAAATCACACTGTCCACCCGCGCCAATCTGATTGAAGCGGAATTGGAAGCCTTGTTTCATGTTGGGCAAGTGCTCAGCCATTCACTCA
>JBDLSS010000161.1:0-2596 GCA_039799345.1 Pseudomonadota bacterium | reverse complement strand
ATGATTGTCTGAATCAGGATTTACAAGATGAAAGGATTTTCAGAATTAAAGAATAAAACTTAATGTTGTTAATATCAGTGGGTAATCCTGTTTCATTCGGATAATCCTGTAAATCCTGATTCAGACAATAAGCTGGCTAAAGTCCTTACTTATTTGGCACTACCAATTTTATCAATAACAATTCGGTGAATTGCTGAAAAATAATCCTATGCCTGCCCCAAAATAATCACCCCTAATTCTGAAGCCCACCAAAACAGTGCAATTATTTTTATAATTGCGCTATAACCGTGCATTTTCCGATATTCCCAAGTCATTACAACAGATAGTAAGCTGATTTTAATCATTTTATTATCTGGTGTAATTATTGCTCCAAAGCAGCCCGCAGTACCTTACACACGACTATTACAATAATTTAGAGACCACACATCTATGAAAATCATAAAATCGCACTTTTTTAGTGCTTTATTGGGCTTGTGGCTTGTTCCAAACTTGAGTTTTGCCGCAGAAATAGCGTTAAATCCCGCAAATACTGCATGGATGCTAACCGCAACCGCCTTAGTTTTATTCATGACCTTGCCGGGATTATCTTTATTTTATGCGGGTTTGGTGCGATCAAAAAACGTACTTTCTATATTGATGCAATGTGGTGCAATCACCGCAGTGGTTTCGGTTTTATGGATGATTGCTTTGTATTCCTTGGCATTTACACCGGGCAATGCCGTGATTGGGGATTTCAGTAAAATCTTCTTTGCAGGCATGACGAAAACCAGTTTAAACGGCAGTATTCCTGAAAGTGTCTTTTCAATGTTTCAACTGACGTTCGCTATTATCACTCCAGCTCTCATTGTTGGTGGTTTTGCAGAGCGTATGAAATTTTCAGCAGTGTTTATTTTCAGTACATTATGGGTGATTTTTGTCTATACCCCAGTTACGCATTGGGTGTGGGGTGGTGGTTGGTTACAAAATATGGGTTTATTAGATTTTGCAGGAGGTACCGTGGTGCATATCACCGCAGGTGCAGCCGCATTAGTATCTGCGTTGGTATTAGGGCGGCGACGCGGCTTTCCTGAAACGCCATTGATGCCCCACAATTTAACCATGACCGTCACAGGGGCGGGCATGCTGTGGGTGGGGTGGTATGGGTTCAATGGGGGGAGCGCATTGGCTGCTAATGGCGATGCGGGCATGGCGATTTTAGTCACGCATATTTCAGCCGCAACAGCCGCGTTAGTGTGGATGAGTTTGGAATGGGTGAAATATGGTAAACCCAGCGTTTTAGGAGTTGTCACGGGTATGGTGGCAGGACTTGGCACTGTCACAGGCGCATCGGGTTATATCAGTCCTGCGGGTGGCTTTGTGATTGGTTTAGTGGCGGGTTTGAGCTGTTTTTATGC
Source organism: Pseudomonadota bacterium (assembly GCA_039799345.1). Classification (GTDB taxonomy): domain Bacteria; phylum Pseudomonadota; class Gammaproteobacteria; order Beggiatoales; family Beggiatoaceae; genus JAQTYU01. The sequence goes on along the minus strand of JBDLSS010000161.1, from coordinate 1,202 downwards.
AACCAACTTTATCAAACGTGGGCTAAAAATTGATGATTCTTTAGATGTATTTCCTGTGCACGGCGTGGGCGGCATTATAGGCACTTTGCTGGCAGGGGTTTTTGCCTCTCCAAATATCGGTATTTTCAGTGGTTACGGATTCAGCGCGGGTATTGAGAATATGGGCGTGCAATTTGGTATACAAACTATTGGAGTGCTGGCGACGTTTATTTATACCGCCGTACTGACATGGGGAATTTTAAAGTTAGTTGATTTCATGGTGGGTTTACGCGTCACTCAGGAAGAGGAAATGCAAGGCTTGGATATTACCCAACATGAAGAACGGGGCTATGATTATTTGTAAAGAATAATTTTTTAGGCAGTGCGATATGGAGTTTAGCCTAGGGATTATGTAAATCCTGATTTAGACAATAAACAGGCTAAGCTCCTGATGCCAGTAGCAAGCTGTAGTTTAACTTGAGTTCGACAAAAAAATGTTTTAAATGTAAGCTGTTTAAGAGTTACGCAGTCTAATCTGTAACTAATTGGTTTTATTGTGAATATAGTGGAATGCGGAGGATTTAACATCATCGCCCGCATTCTGTTACGCTCCATACGGGCTAAAAATGCTAAATTGCTCTGATCCCATTGCGGATTGACGCAACTGATTGAAGGGAGTGCAATCAGTTCATGGATTAAAGTAAACAAACTTGGCAGGCTTGATATGAGAGGCTCTCTCTTTGAACTGGTTTTTTTAGGGTTTTACCCTCGTTCCCAAGCTCTCGCGTGGGAATGCGTATTGCGTCGCTCCAGCGGCGCGTTTTGGGGCAAGAATGTGAACCCTTGATCATAATACCTAACTAAACGACTTGCGATCTTGTTTTTATTTTAAAAATTATTTCTCATGATACTGGATGCTTTTCAAATTCTTAAAAAAGGTTATATGTTTAACATCAGCTTAGTCACGGTTTGCATTGATGAAGTGACTCAACTATTGATATTATCAGATAATATACTTGACTTGGAAAGATTGCTTGATGAACATATGTGAGATATTTGAACGATTTGCTAAGGCATATGCCGAAATTATTTTGTATAAAAGAGCAGTAAAGACGACTGCCAAAAATGAGTTCAATGAACTAATGAAAAATGAACCACTATTTAATACACTTGGTTTTCAAGGTATTCCAGTATCAGCTAGCAATGTGCATTTTAAAGAAGCT
>JBDLSS010000160.1:0-5297 GCA_039799345.1 Pseudomonadota bacterium | reverse complement strand
CTTAATAAAACCAGAACGAATAAGCGTGAAATATTTCACCAGCCTTTCGGGGCTGGTATGGATTGAAACTGCCCTTGGCAGAAGCCGCCGCAGTGGCATTAGCCACATTTCACCAGCCTTTCGGGGCTGGTATGGATTGAAACTTGTTTGATCCACTCTGCTGTCCCTGCTTATTAGTATATTTCACCAGCCTTTCGGGGCTGGTATGGATTGAAACACACCATAAGAGGTAAGCATCTTTATTGACCGTTAATTTCACCAGCCTTTCGGGGCTGGTATGGATTGAAACTGTAACACCTGACGGTATAAGGTCTATACCACTAATTTCACCAGCCTTTCGGGGCTGGTATGGATTGAAACAACAAAGACCTGCGTTAATCCATTACTACTGCCCGGATTTCACCAGCCTTTCGGGGCTGGTATGGATTGAAACAAAATCATCACCCCCGTCATCATTGCCATATATGGAAATTTCACCAGCCTTTCGGGGCTGGTATGGATTGAAACGCTTTGCAACATGGGCATTTGATTTCCATGCTTGCCTCATTTCACCAGCCTTTTGGGGCTGGTATGGAAATAAATAAACGAACAAACGAACAACCCTGAGGTTATTTTGAAAAACGCGCATTTGCACTGCTATATGCTATTGCTGAGTATCAGCCTTTGCATAACGGGATGTGGGCAAAAAGGGGATTTAGTGCGCCCAAGTCAAAAAGAAGCCCCACAACAACCTACTTATTAAAAAAAAGCATACGCCATGACGGATTATTTTACTTATCAGCAGCAACAGCTTCACGCTGAAGACATCGCCCTGAGCGAGATTGCCAAGCAATTTGGCACGCCGTGTTATGTCTATTCCCGCGCCAGCATCGAAGAAAACTGGCAAGCTTTTGATAGCGCACTAGGCAATATGCCGCATTTGGTGTGTTTCGCGGTGAAAGCGAACTCAAATTTAGCGGTGTTAAATATTTTAGCGCGTCTCGGCTCAGGCTTTGACATCGTCTCAGGCGGCGAATTAAGCCGAGTATTACAAGCAGGCGGCGCACCTGACAAAATCGTGTTTTCAGGCGTTGGCAAAACGGTCGCCGAAATTCGCCAAGCTTTAGACGTGGGCATTCATTGCTTTAACGTGGAATCGCAAGCGGAATTATTACGCATCAATCAAGTCGCGGCAGAGATGGGTAAATGCGCTCCTGTCTCGTTGCGGGTCAATCCTGATGTGGACGCAAAAACCCATCCTTATATTTCGACAGGTTTGCGTGAAAATAAGTTTGGAATTGATATTAAACAAGCAGTTGAAGTTTACCAACAAGCTTCCAGTTTAAGTAATCTTAAAGTTGTGGGGATTGATTGCCATATTGGTTCACAATTAACCGAAACACGCCCTTTCATCGATGCGTTGACGCGCGTGATGGCATTGGTGGAAGAACTGACGAAGCTTGGAATTGTATTGCAACACATTGATGTAGGCGGCGGTTTGGGTGTTTGTTATAAGCAAGAAACGCCACCCAGTCCGCAAGAATATGTTGCCGCACTGCAAACTGTACTCGGAGACAATCATCCGTATAAAATCCTGCTTGAACCGGGACGTGCAATTGTCGGCAATGCGGGCGTGTTGCTCACGCAAGTCGAGTATTTAAAAGAAAATACTGCAAATAAGCATTTTGCGATTGTGGATGCAGGCATGAATGATTTAATTCGTCCCGCGCTTTATCAGGCATGGCAGGCGATTGTCCCGATTACTCAACAGACAGATAGAGCGATCGCAGAATATGATGTGGTGGGGCCTGTGTGTGAAACAGGGGATTTCTTGGGGAAATCTCGCAGTTTAGCAATTGCGGCGGGGGATATTTTGGCAGTGCGTTCGAGTGGGGCGTATGGTTTTGTGATGAGTTCTAATTACAATACTCGTCCGCGTGCCGCTGAAATCATGGTTGACGGGAACAAAGTGCATGTCATTCGTCGCCGTGAAACCTTGGAAGATTTATTAAGTTTGGAAACTGTGTTGCCTTAGGTTTAACAGTGTAATGAGATTAGGATTTGCCTTAACAATAAATCATGTTGAGGACGATCAAAGTATTAGAGGTTACGCTATTGAAATGATGATTCTTTTATTTACAGGATGTTAATATCATACACTGTATAATTACGTTTCGATTAAAATCAAATTACGTAACTTCTAAGCACTGACAAAAGTTATCGAAATGACAAAATGGATCAAGTATATTATTCATGCTTATCTCTAATTGAGCGTTTGGAATAGTACATTTGTTTATACGATTCCATTTTTTAAGTACAAATTATTAGCATGAATTTTTTCGGGATTCACTTGTACATTTTCAAGAGGTTTTAAAAATGCACGATCCATCGATACCACAAGCAGAATTTATTCAGCGAATACATTGTATTAACTGTGGTTCAACAGAGTTGACAGAGCTGTCTCACGGCTTGTTCACGGAGCATCCGCTTAAGGAATTCATTAATAACGATCCGTGGGGAGAAAATCCATTGCCTCATCTGGAAGGGCAATCTTGGCATTTTGTCGAGTGTCAAAGCTGTCACCAACGGTTTCACCAATCCGTTCTTTCTGAAACATGGAATGCTGTCCGCTTTTCCAAATGGATGACGAAAGCCGCTATTGAAATGTTTGAACATACCTCACAGCAAGCGCGTAAAGAGTCACATTTTTTGAAAATGACGCAACATGTGGCACATGTACTCAAAGTTGAAAAATTGACCCGCAATATTCGAGGGCAAGAGGATGTTAGAATATTGGATTTTGGATGTGGCTGGGGAGAGTTTTTAAGCGTTTGTCACCAATTTGGTTTTCAGTGTTACGGTATTGATAGTTCATCAGAACGTCTGAAAGGTGCACAAGGGGGGGTAAACATTTTAAAGGATATTGTTGAATTGCGTCATACAATTCCCTCAAATGCTTATTTTCACGCAATTACGCTGTTTGAAGTTTTGGAACATTTAGATAATCCTCGAGAAATCTTACAAGCTTTGCATCATCTCCTTGCCCCTAATGGATTATTGATTTTAGAAACTCCCGATTGTACAGATATTTCCGATATTCGGACGTTGGATGACTATCGAAAAATTCATCCGCTGGATCATATTAACGCCTTTACACCTGAAACCTTGCAAAGTATTGCAAAACGCGCAGGATTTAAATACATCAAACAACCGACAACACATGTGAGTTGTGACAGTTTACGCATTGTCAAAACCGAGTTAAAACGTGTTTTACAGCCCTTTTTGAAGCTCACAACGAGATTTTATTTTGTGAAAGAGTGATTTTCAAATAATGCACCCATACCGATAATTTTTTCTTGGTAGTGCCAAATAAGTAAGGATTTTAGCCAGATTATTGTCTGAATCAGGATTGACAGGATTACCTACTGATATTAACAACATTAAGTTTTATTCTTTAATTCTGAAAATCCTTACTCAGATAATTCTTGATTTTTTAGCACTATTTTTTTTATAAAGTCCGTCGCATTCTGTCCAAAGCCATCTCTAACGTGCTGCGTGGACATCCAAAATTCAAACGCACAAAATTTGCTCCCCCCTGACCAAAAGTCTTACCTTCATTAAATGCGACTTTTGCTTGTGTTAAAAAAAATGAGTACGGATCATTCAGATTAGCATCACGGCAATCAATCCACGCTAAATAAGTGGCTTCGGGTACAGTGGTTTTTAATTGCGGTAAATGTGTCGCCAGATAGTTCACTAAAAAATCCCGATTGTTGCGTAAATAAGGGATTAATGCTTGTAACCAACTTTCCCCATGTTGATAGGCGGCAAGCATCGCTGCACCATTCAACACATTCAAATGAGGAATCAAGCCCTCCATTGCCGCTAATAATTGTTTGCGTAATTGCGGATTTTCAACCACAGCAAAGCTACCACCCAAACCCGCAAGATTAAAAGTTTTGCTCGGAGCAAGTAGAGTGATGGAACGTTGTGCAATTTCAGGCGACAGTGTGGCGAAAGGAATATGAGTTTGCCCGTCTAAATTTAAGTCACAATGCACTTCATCAGAACAAATAATTAAATCATTTTGTAAACAAAGTGTTGCCAACGTTTCTAATTCGGGACGGGAAAAATGTCTGCCCACGGGATTGTGTGGATTGCACAGGAGAAATAAGCGCGTTTCTGAAGTCAGTGAGGAAGTAAAACCCCATTCATCAATTTCATAATGCAGTTGTTTACCGCGTAACTGAGGAGTGAGTTCTACAGTTTGTAATTTAAGCCCTTGATTCAGGGGGGCAGATAAAAATGGTGGATAAATCGGAGTTTGTACCAATGCAGCCTCGCCTGTTTTAGCAAAAGCGCGACATACGAGATTTAACCCACTGACTAAATTTGGTAAAAATATTAACTGTTCGGGTTTGATGATCCATTGGTAACGTTGTTGTAAACGTTCGCACAGGGTTTCTGCCAATGCTTTGGCAACTGAACCGTAACCGAAAATTCCCGATGCGACCCGTTGCTGCAAAGCTTCTAACACGGGTGCAGGTGAGGGAAAATCCATGTCTGCAACCCATAAGGGCAACACGTCTTCGGGATAGGTATTCCATTTAATGCTGTCGCTGTTGCGACGCGGGTGAACTTGGTCAAAATTGTAGGACATGGTGAAATCCGAGTTGCAGATTTGGAGTAGGATTTTTTAGTTTAAACGGCGTTTCTAAACCACTAACAAGCTTAAATTAAGCAAATAGCCAGTATGTAAGCTGAGTTCGGAATAAGAAATAGCAAAAAGTTTAATCAATCTAGTCTGTTAAATTTGTTAAAAAAGTTGCAAAGATTATTAGAATCAGGATTCACAGGATTAAAAAATTTTCAACATTATGTGTTCATCCTGCTTAATTCGGATAATCCTATAAATCCTGATTCAGACAATAAACTCGTCACAACCAAAACAGTGTCCTTATCCCGAACTAAGGTTGTTTAATATTATGAATTGAAGGGCTGGCAATACTAGGGCGTGTCATCAATTAAGTTTTAACTGCGCCCCATCTCCTAAAGAGGGCTAAACCTAAAAACCAGCCCCTAAATCCCCTAAAGGGGACTTAAAATATTAAACATTAAATAACTTGTTTGTATTTAGCCCCCTTTAGGTACAGCCATTAAGTTAAGGACAAAAAGGAACTATAGTTATAGACAAAACACACAGGAAAACCGCTCATGTTAAAAAAGCTTAGGGTTAACTCAAAGTAGAGAGCTAATCCACAGGGAAAATTTCAAAGAGCAACATCGCGCTCACCCCATAGACTTCACACGGAATAGAA
>JBDLSS010000159.1:0-3024 GCA_039799345.1 Pseudomonadota bacterium | reverse complement strand
AATATTGCCAATCAGTGCGCCATCAATTTTAATAAAATCAATCGGTAAGCTTTGCAAATAATGAAAAGCAGACATGCCTGTTCCAAAATTATCAATTGCAAAACGAAAACCTAAAGCTTTTAAAGTACGAATAAAATTTGCTGTCCCTGTGAAGTTATTAATCAGGCTGGTTTCGCCGATTTCAAAACAAATCTTATGGGTGGGTAATTGCATTTGTGGCGCATGTTGTATAATAAAATTAAGTAATTCAGGGTCTTCCAATGAATAGTAAGAAATATTCACGGTGGCAAAACTCAGTTCATTCACCATCGATTCAGATTTTTGAAACCATTCAAAAATCTGTTTCACTACCCAGCGATCAATGGCGGGCATTAAATTATTACGCGAGGCATTGGAAAAAAATGCACCTGGTTTTAATAGGGTACGATCTTCTCCATACATGCGTAGTAAAAATTCCCAGCACAAACCTTGACTTGCACGCGGTCCTAAGGCACGAATTTCTTGGGTAAATAATACGAAACCTTCTTGTTGTAAATTGTGTTTGATGAGTTTGACCCATTCAATATTAGGATTAGGATTGTCCACTTGATAAATGTAAATTCCATTACCACCCGCATTTTTGGCATGATGACAGGCATCGCCCGCCATTGCGGCAAGACTCTCATAACTAATGGAATCTTCTGGAATTAATACAACCCCGATACTCGCCCCAATGGTAAACACAAAATTTTCACGGCGATCCATTTCTTGAGGTAATTCTTCTTTACGTTCTCGATTAGTCCACAAAAAACGATAATTACATACGTCCTCACGCAGCCGATTTGCCAATTGGTTGGCTTGTTCGCGGGTCGCATTTTCCATTAATAATCCAAATTCATCGCCGCCCAGACGCGCAAAAGTTACATTAAATTGTGAGTATTCTGAAATACCTTGCTGCAACAAATACGCAACGTTTTTCAATAGTTGATCGCCTGCTTCATAACCGCAGGTGTCGTTCACGGTTTTGAAGCGGTCTAAATCCATATACATTAAAAAGTGGTGGTGATGCTCAGCAAGTTTGGGATATTCGGGTTGACTTAATAAGCTGTGTGCTTGTAATTCAAAGGCAGAACGATTGAATAAACTGGTGAGCGCGTCGTGGGTGGCTTTGTGCCATAATTCTAAGATTAAATTGCGGTTTTCGGTAATATCTCGAAATACTAAAACCTGTCCAACCACGTTGCCATTGCGGTCTTGAATGGGGGCAATGGTCTCTTCAATCGCAAATTTTTGGCGGGTAATGCGGTTCATCAAAATGGGATTATTCACCACTTTACAAATGAATCGTTGGGCAAAAAAGGTTAAATATTCTTCATTTGGGTGCGATATTACTGTATCAATTGGCAAGGTCATCAAGTTTTGATTCGGTTCTTCTTCGACCAAGCGAAACACTTGCCCCAATAATTTGCCTTTAGCCTCTTCGACCGACCAGCCCGTGAGGCTGATGGCAACTTGATTTAAATATTCAACTCGCCCTTGGGTATCGGTAGTAATCACCCCTTCACCGATGGATGCCAGTGTGATTTGGGCGCGTTCTTTTTCGTCAAATAAAGCATCTTCATTGCGTTTGGCTGTCATCAAATAATGAATGCGATTCCGCAATACCGCCCAGTTTACAATGGGTTTTGAGACAAAATCAGTCACGCCCGCCCGATAAGCAGAATCCACCCACGTGGGGCTATCTAAGCCAGTCACCATAATAATGGGGACATTGTGCCCATTGGCTAAGGCTCGAATTTGCTTACAGGCTTCAATGCCATTAAGTACAGGCATGTCAGCATCCATTAAAATTAAATCCACAGGATTTTCTTTAAAACTTTCCACCGCAAGCTCGCCATCTTCGGCAAGCATTACGTTGTAATCCCATTCTTCAAGGGCCCATTTGAGTGTCATCCGCATCCACGCCGAATCTTCCGCCACCAAAATATTACCGTTAAATTTACTGGGTAAATTGCTACTTAGACTGCTTAGATAAGGTTTATTCAGCAGTTTTTGTTGTTCTAATGCCTCCCAAAACACCACAATTGTGCCAATTCCCAAACTACTACCCGATAAGGGAAAAGGGACAAGCATGCATTCAATCACCGTCTGGATTTGAGTGCTACGATGTACTAAGGCGGCGCGGTGGCTGGTTTGGATAAATTCCAAACTCTCATGGTTAATACTTGGGGAAGGTAAATTAATCGGGAGTGCAGATTGTGCATCCAACAAGCAAAACACCTGTGATAAATTTTGCTGGCGGGCTTCGTGGGCAAACCATCCCGTTAATTGCTGAGAAATTTTATTAAGATATAATAAATTATGATGTTGATCGGTGACAATGACACCCACATTTTGTGCGTGTGGATGGGTGCTCATCAATTCTTCAAACTGCTGATTTTTCAATAATAGCTGAATGTGTTGATGTAATAATTCAGGATGCAGCATGGAAACTATATCATTTGCGCCCATGTCATAACTGTTTTCAATGACTTCTGGGGTCAAATGTGCCCCTGCTAAAATGATGGGAATGGTTTTCGCATTCGATAATTTGCGAATACTTTGACAATATAACGCGCCTTCTTCAGAGGCGGCATTACCGCAAATCACGACAATATCAATCGTTTCAGTTTGAAACACATGACTGACTTTATCACGATCCGTCGCAATTAAGATTTGGTAAGGTTTAGCACTGAGTTGTGATTGTAAGGCGAGACAGGTCGCTGTGTCCGTGCTGACCAGCAGAATGCAATTCAATTTATTCATACGGATTGACCTTGTTCGACAAGCTGCACAAACTGCGCAAGGATTTCGTCTAAATGTTGCAAGGCTTGCTGACTTTCTGCAAATTGCTGTTGTTGTGCAGCATGTTCCAATTCTTTACAGGCATCCCCCAACAAATTTGCTCCAATTTGTAAACTTTCGCCTTTGAGACGGTGAGCAGAACGGCGTAACTGTTCAAAATCTTGAGCCTGTAGTAGCGGAGCTAAACGATGAATTTCTTGT
>JBDLSS010000158.1:0-2921 GCA_039799345.1 Pseudomonadota bacterium | reverse complement strand
CCGCTTTTTTTTGGATTTGGAAGTGGGGCTGACGCAGGAAAACATCACCGCGCCCGCAGGTTTAATTAACGGTCAAAGTATGTTCTTAATTTTGAAACGCTTGACCCGTAATATTCAGGTTAAAAACTTTTCTGAATTGCCGATTGCGTTCAAAGCCGTCGCCACCGACTTAAACACCGCGCAACCTTATTTGCTCGAAAAGGGAGATTTAGCCCTTGCGTTGCGCTCGTCGATGGCGGTGCCGTTTGCCTTTTCCCCTGTGGAAATTGACGGACATTTGCTCGCAGACGGTGGAATTTTAAATAATTTGCCCGTGGATGTGGTCAAGGCAATGGGCGCGGATGTGGTGATTGCGATTAATATTTCTACGCCATTGGGACAATTAAAAGCCAACAGTTCATTTTTAGCGGTGGCGCAGCAGGCAATTGATACTGCTTTGATTCAAAATACTTTAAATGCGTTAAATAAAGCCGACATTGTGATTACGCCCGAGATTGAAAGTTATCGCTCAGATGATTTCAGTAAAGCAGCGGAATTAATCGCCAAAGGCATAGAGGCTATTGAAAATAAAAAAGTCTTACTAAAGGGGCTTGCGCTGAGTACGGGGGAATATGCCAATTATCAAGCAGGTTTGCACTTGCACGCGCCCACCACCCACGAGGCAATTACCCCGAGTTTTGTCGAAGTCACGGGGCAACAACGCGCCAGTACCGAAGGTTTATTGGGCAAACTTGATAATTTAGTCGGCAAACGTTTGAATACAGAAGAAATTGAACAGGCGACACAACGAATTATGTCCTTGAACGATTTTGAACAAGTGGATTATCAAATAGCCCACAAACCCACGGGTGAAGCGGGTTTAACGTTTAACGTGCGCGAAAAGCCGTGGGGCCCTGATTATGTGCGCTTTGGCGGCAGCGCGAGCACCAGTTTTGATAATAAAACCGAAGTGTCTGCCTTGTTGCGCCACGAACGTTTAAATGTGAATGCTTTGGGCGCGGAATGGGTCAACGAGCTGACTTTTGGTTCGGGTTATTCTTTGCGCAGTGAATTTTTTCAGCCTTTGGATTATCAACGCCGTTTTTATATCATGCCTTATGCGGTTTTGGGGCGTAGTTTTCGGCAAGTGTTTGAACAGCAACGCGGTATTGCTGAGTATAATGTGCAAAATGCCAGTTTTGGGGTGGATGTGGGAATGCACTTTAGCAATGTGGGAAACTTATACGCGGGTTTGCGGCGCAATTATCAGCAAGCGCGGGTGCAAATTGGGGATAACTCCTTGCCCAATACCCATACTAAAGACAGTGCATTTGTCGTCGGTTATGGCTATGATGATTTAGACGACCGTTTGTTTGCAAGACGTGGCTTGCGGCTCACCACACAAGCAGAATTTCATCAACAAGATGCGGCTGATAATTATCAAAAATTTGAACTTCATGCGCGTCATCACAAAAGCTTAACGCCTGAAATCACTTTGTTATCAGAATTTAATTTTGGCAGTTATTTTAATTCACAGCCGCCATTGTATGAAAATTTTACGCTGGGCGGGATTAATGGCTTGGCGGGTTATGCCTTGGGCGATCTGGGCGGTAAACAGGCTTTATTGATTCGGATGGGCGGCTTGGTCACCGCGCCGAGTTTGCTAAAATTTGGCTTAGGCAATTTACGTTTATTAGCCTTGGCTCATGCGGGCAATGCTTGGGATTATAGTCGCGAAATCTCCCTGAAAGATTTGCGTTATGGGGGCATGGGCGCGATTGTGTGGGACACGAAGTTTGGGAGTTTATTGTTGGGCACAGGCTACACGCGTGGCGGACAGCTGCATTACGCCTTATCTTTGGGAAGTTTTTTCTAACAGGGTTAGATGATGTTGCAATTGCCGTTAAACATAGGATTGTCGGATGCTGCCAGTTTTGCCAATTTCACCCCCGAGGGGAATGAAGTGGCGTATGGCGCATTACAAAATCTGCTCACGCGCCAAACCAGCAATTATTGCATTTATCTCTGGGGCGCGTCGGGCACGGGGAAAAGTCATTTATTGCAAGCGACGTGTCATGCTTTAAGCCAAGCTCGAGCGGTGCCTGCCTATTTACCGCTCAAACAAGTGTCACGCAGTGGCATTGATTTGTTGGAAGGTTTGGAAAATTTAGACGCGGTGTGTATTGATGATTTGGGCGCGATTGCGGGCGTGGCGCAGTGGGAACGGGCTTTATTTGAGTTGTTTAATCAGTTACGTGATGCGCAAGTGCCGCTAATTTTCAGTGCACACGCGCCGCCGCAACAATTGGGTTTGCAGTTGCCTGATTTAATTTCGCGCCTGACTTGGGGTGGGGTTTATCCTTTGCAAAGTTTGAATGAAGTTGAAACGGTGCACGCTTTGCAAAAACGCGCGCAGGATTATGGCTGGACTTTGCCAGAGGAAGTGGCGCGTTATTTAATCAAACATTGTGCGCGGGATATGCCTTCTTTAATCGCATGGTTACAACGGCTGGATTATGCGTCATTGGCGGCACGGCATAAAATCACAATTCCGTTTGTGCGGCAATTGTTGAAGTGATTGTTAAATATATAATTAATTCACATAAAGTATGGTTGTGCGTGGGTGAAATTGAGAGCGATATCATCGCCTACATTTTCCACATTGATGTGATTTTCTAACTTCTTCGAGAAAGATAAAGTTTTCCTCACTAAACGACTGACTCGCTGTCTTAACTTATTTTTAAATCGCTCGTTTGTGCTAAATAAGTAATGAGTTTAAAATAAGGTAATTATGAATATCGACAAATGTAAAGCGACTCATATTCAACAGGCAAACAAAACTATAAATGTCGTGAGTGTGGTCGTCAATTTGTAGAACAACCCCAAAAGAAATATATAAGCCAAGAGACGTGGGCGCAGATAGATGACTTGTTAAAAGAGAA
>JBDLSS010000157.1:0-4304 GCA_039799345.1 Pseudomonadota bacterium | reverse complement strand
CGATGAACAGCTTACAAGTGCCTGATGGCATGGGTTTAATTTTACGCACCGCAGGCGTGGGTAAATCTGCGGAAGAATTACAATGGGATTTAGAATACTTGCTGCAATTGTGGACAGCGATTGAGTCCTCAGGTAAAGAACGCAGCACCCCGTTCTTAATTTACCAAGAAAGCAACATTATCATCCGTGCGATTCGCGATTATTTGCGCGAAGATATTGGCGAAATTCTCATCGATGATGAAGATATTTACCGTGAAGCCTGTGATTTCATGCGCCAAGTGATGCCGACTTATCTGCCTAAAGTGAAGTTGTATCAAGATAACGTGCCTTTATTCACGCGCTTCCAAATTGAAAGCCAAATTGAATCTGCGTTTCAGCGCGAAGTGCGTTTGCCTTCTGGTGGCGTGATTGTATTAGACCATTCCGAAGCTTTGCTTGCGGTTGATGTGAACTCAGCCCGTGCCACCAAAGGCGGTGACATTGAAGAAACCGCGCTCAATACCAATTTAGAAGCGGTGGATGAAATCGCCCGTCAATTGCGTTTACGTGATTTGGGCGGCTTAGTGGTTATCGACTTTATCGACATGCTCAGCCACAAAAATCAGCGCGAAGTCGAAAGTCGCATGAAAGAAGCTTTGAAAATGGACAGAGCGCGGGTGCAAGTCGGACGCATTTCCCGCTTTGGTTTATTGGAAATGTCGCGCCAACGTTTACGTCCCGCTTTAGTCGAACATACGCAAGTGGTTTGTCCACGTTGTAATGGACAAGGTTCGATTCGTAGCGTGGAATCTTTATCGCTTTCTATCTTACGTTTGATGGAAGAAGAGGCGATGAAAGAACGCACCGCGAAATTAATCGTGCAAGTGCCTGTTGCTGTGGCTTCGTATTTATTGAATGAAAAACGTTCTGCGATTCGTGAAATTGAACTGCGCCAAGAAATTGGGATTGTGGTGTTGCCTAATCCGCACTTAGACACGCCGATGTATGAAGTGCAACGCATACGCCATGACGACCGCAAAGAAACAGTGACGCAAACCCCAAGTTACGAATTAATTGCGCGGGCGGAAGAACAAAGTAATGACGAAGAAATGAGTGATCGTTATTACAATCCACCGAAAGCCGTCATTCAAGAAGAACCTGTGGTTAAACAAATTCAACACGATGCGCCCCCGCCAATTCGTAGCGTGGCACGCACGCCCAATGCTGCACCCGTAGTCAATGCTGAAACGCAAGAAGTGGGTTTTTTAAAACGGATTTGGCAAGGTTTGTTTAAAGCAGAAACTGTAGTGGTGACGCCCGATGCACCCGTGACCCCTGCGGCTGCGCCAACACGCCAGTTTTCAAACCACACAAACCGTCCAAATAACAATCGTAATGCGCCACGCAAACCGCGTCCTGCCAATGTGCCGCAAAATCGTCCAGTTGCCGCGCCTGTGTCACCGCCCGCCCCTGTAATTGTGCCACCCCCCGCGCCGATTGTGGTTGCGCCCGTGGTGTCAAATGCAGAAGAGGGTGAGAATGCAGCTGAGGGTAAAAAATTAGAATTACGTTCGAATATTCGTCGCAATCGCCGCAGAACGTCCCGTAAGCGAGTGATCAATGGTTCTGTAGAAGGTCAAAGTGATTTTGGGGGCAGTGCAGATATTCAAGCTACCTCTCAGCAAGCTGCCCCCGTGGTTCGTGAAGATCGTCCTATTATTGTACGTGAAGAACGTGAACCCGTGGTTCATGTGGTGCAACAAGCGGCGGCTGTCGTTAGTACACCTGTTCAAACGCCTGTGCATGTTCCCGTTCATAATGAATCGGTTTCGAAAGAATCTTAATTAAAACTGTGCCCCAGCCCTTACAGTTATTAAGTTAAGCCTCACTCTCATCAGGTTTAAAGCGAACATGAAACCTACTAGGTTCTTAAAACCTAGTAGGTCTTGAATCCCGCGTAATTAAGGACTGGCATTCCTGTTACTGTAACCTGAACCGAATAACTTTCCAGCTCATCCTTCCAAAAATCCCGACCCATATTTTGCAATAAAAACAAAGGATTCTGGTTTAAAGACTTACGCAAACCCACATAAGACGTGGTTAAACGCGGATTAATTTCAGTCATAAACCATTGTTGTTTGTGCAAAATAATATCAATTCCCACCCAGCCCCATAAATCAGGAATTGCCCGCCCAATCTGCACCGCCAGCGATTGCGCCGTGGGAATCAGTTCGGGAAAAACATTCACTTCCGAACCGTGATAGCAAAATTTTGAATTCTCAGTAGTGATTAATTGCCGATTCACCGCCACCACTCGACTTTGTCCTTGCCCATACAACACGCACAAACTCAAGTTTTCCCCCGCCACATAAGGCTGAATAATCGGGTTTAAAATCTGTTGGCTCAGTACCGATAATTGTCGCCTTGTTGCCAGAAAAGTATCACCACAACCCGCACCATCATTAGGCTTAATCACAAAGTGCTGAATATTTCTGGGCAATTTTTGCTGGGGAAAATAACAGGGAATGTGGGCAATTTTGTGGGCAGCCAAACGCGCCGCAGTCAAACTTTTATAACTGCATAAATGCACCGCCTCCAAACCACAACCCCATAATATTTTCCCAGCCTGCAACACCTCACGCTGCAATTCCCATAAACACCGCCCCGTTTCTGGTGCGATGATTAAGAAAATATCGCCCCACGCCAACGCGCTTTTCCAATCAGGCAAAGTGCGCACGCTCAGCGTAGATAGGCGCGGGTCGCGTAAAATTGCCACTTCAAAATTTTGCAATGCTAGCGCGTCTTGCAACACCGCCTGCAACATCAATTCGCCTTCGCGCTGCAAACTGGGCGGTAAAGCTTCGGGAAACAAGCCGCCGCCCGTGATAAATTCATAAATCACTAAGCGCAACTTACAAACCCGCCCGCACTTCAGCCATGCGTTGCTCTTGAAAACGCCGCAAGCCCCATAATTGCTGCACCGTGCTGCGCCACGTTTGTGGGGTGATTTCTAAAAATGCCTCGGCATATTTTGCAGTTTTGCTGTCCATAAAATATAAACCGCGATAACTCGCCATGCCACGGCACGCAGTTAAATAATCGCCATAACGCAAAGGCAGTTCATAACATTGAATTGCCTGCATTTTTAGCTCGAACACGCTGCTAATATCCACCAAACAAGTGGCGGGCACAGTCGCCCAAGTTTCATAGCAGAACAAGCGTTCGCGGCAGCCCAATTGTTGCCAAATTTCCAAAATAGACAGACTGATTGCGACATGATCGCGGTGATAATCTAAAACGGAAGGAAATAAAATCCAGTCGGCTTGGAATTCGCTAAATATTTGTTGTAATTGGTTTTGGATTGCGGGCGTGTGTTGATACGCGCTGTCGGGCGCATTTAAAAATACCACGTCTTCAATTCCCATCAAGTGCATTGCCGCGATAGATTCGAGTTGCCGAGTGTGGCGCACATCGTCGCTGTAGCCCAAGGGATCGCCCGCGCCGCCGTCGGTGACAATGACAATTTTAATTTCACAGCCGCGTTGTTTTAATAATGCCAGCGTGCCGCCACAGCCTAAAACTTCATCGTCGGGATGCGGCGCAATCATCAAAATTTTTGCAGTTTCAGGCAATTGCAACAAAGTTGGTAAGGGACAGGCTTCCCAAGTTTGCGCTTCGGCATGGGGCAAATACATCGGTTTTATTTGGGCAACGGGCGCGGGCGCGGTTAATTCTTCCCCACGATACATGCGCAAATAATTGGCGGCAATCGCGTCGGCCTTGGGCAAAGTTTGCGTCCATTGTAAAGCCTGTTGTTGCCAATATGCCCGCAACGTGGCATCGTCACACAGGGCTTGCAGGGCGGTGAATAAGGCTTGCGGATGGCTCGCAGGAATCAACCACGCGCCTTGTCCCACCACTTCAGGCACGCCACCGACTGCGGTGCAAATCGCGGGCAGCCCACAACTGATGGCTTCCAAATTTGCTAATCCGAAGGCTTCGGTGAGCGAGGTGCTGACGTAAATATCGGCGGCAGCATAATACAAGCCCATGTCCGAACTGAGGCTAAATTCCAAATGTTCTGCTATGCCTAATTCTTCTGCTAAATTTTGCAACACCTCGCGTTCGCCTTCGCCCGTCAAAATAATTTTGTAATTTTGTTGGGATAATTTGGCACAGGCTGCTAATAAAGCAGGAAATTGTTTTAATTCGACCACGCGCCCGACGGCTAAAATATAGAGTTTATGTTCTGCCCAATGCAATTGTTGACGCGCGGCGGTTTTTGCATAATGTTTCAACACGGGACAGGGATGTGGAATTGCATA
>JBDLSS010000156.1:0-2609 GCA_039799345.1 Pseudomonadota bacterium | reverse complement strand
CAAAATATCCGAATGCTTACCAATGGCACGCCGATTTTAATTGACTTCGGCGCGGCGCGACACGTCATCGGTGAACACAGCCATACTTTAGATTTGGTGCTAAAACACGGCTATTCCCCCATCGAACAATATTCAGGGCGCGGTAAAATTGGCGCGTGGACAGATATTTATGCCTGCGGCGCATTATTGTACTTATTGCTCACAGGCAGTTTGCCGCCCGCCGCCACCGACCGCCTCAGTGAAGAGCAATTACTGCCCTTGCATAGCTTGCCTACCCATGTGGAAGCCGCCATTCTCAAAGCTTTGGCATTAAAAGCAGAACAACGTTTTAGTGATGTTAGTGCATTCAAAGCCGCGTTATATGACGAAACTATTCCCGAAACCGTGGCCCTGCCTCTTCAAAAAACCAGAAGAATTCCCCGCTTCAGCTTATTGATTCTAACATTGTTATTTTTAGATTTTGCAGCGGAAAAATTACTAATTCAGCAAAAAATTGAACAACTGCAACAGCAAGCGCGTCAACAATGGTCAACACAACAATTAACTATACCCCAAAACAATAATGTATATGCAACTTACCAAGAACTGCTAGAACTTGACCCCGAAAACAGCACAGCATTACAAGGTTTACAACAACTTAATCAACACTTTTTAAAGCTTGCCAAAACTCAACAACAGCAAGCTGATTTCAATGCTGCCCTCGCGACAGTGGAACAAGGGCTAATTATCGCTCCACAAGCTGTTGAACTGCGTACATTACAACAAGCCTTGACTGTTGAAATTCAACAAGCTGCTCGCGCCAAAAAAATCGCCGAGGCTTTAAAACTTGCAGAACAATTTATTACACAAGGACAGTTCGAAAAAGCACAACAGCAATACCAAAGTTTGCAGCAATTTGCCCCCGAAGATGAGCGTATTCCCCAAGCTTTGAATTATTTAGCAACGATTTGGGCAAGACAGTTACGTAACAGTCACGAACCTGTGGCACAACGTCTTAATTTATTGAATAATTTGTTGAATAATTTCCCGAAACATCCCGAATTATTCGCCTTAAAAATGGAATTAACCGCGCCTAAACCTGTGGATGAATTATTGCGTAAAGCGGAGCAACATCTGGCTAATTCGCGGCTCAGTGAACCTAAAGGTGATAATGCGTTTGAACTGTATCAACAGGTGTTAAATCTTGAGCCTGAACAAGCGCAAGCAAAACAAGGTATTCACAAAATTGCGGATAATTATGCACAACGTGCTGAACGCGAATCCAATCCTGCCAAAGCTTTATTGTGGGTGAACAAGGGATTGAAAGTGTTGTCGACACATGTAGGCTTATTAACGCTGCAAAAAGTTTTAACGACACCTCAACCCGTCGCAGTCTCTCCAGAAACTGCAAAACCAGCGACAATCATCCCCGTTTCTCCACCGCCCATTGTGCCCGCTGAACCCAATATCAGCAGTTTATTACAAGCTGCGCAACAGCAACTTGAACGTGAACAGTGGGATATGGCAGGGCAAAACTATCAAGCCGTGTTAAAATTGGCAGCGGACAATCTGCAAGCACAACAGGGTTTACAAAAAATCGCCGCCTACTATTTACAACAAGCCCGCAAAGCACAACAGCAAGCACGTTGGATTGAAAGTTTATCCTCGATTAGTAAGGGGCTACAATTAGTGCCACATCATGCGGCTTTACTTGGATTACAGCGGGATGCCATGCAACAATTAAATGAACCAGTGGTCAATCCCCCACCGTCTAATCTTATTTTAACACCTTCATTTTAAAATGAAATTAACAAACTATATGTTACGCTGTTTAATCTCATTACTGCTAAGTTTGGGTTTAGATGCACCGCTTTGGGCTGATGAAATTTTTATTATTCCGAATGCTTTTATCTCGCAACGTAATTTTCAATATTCTGTTGGGAATGGGGGTGTAAGTGGCAGTATTCAATCTTTAGGTGTGGGGCTAACGGGTACTTATCAACGATTTTACGTAGATATCGTGGCAGAAAAAAATCTCAAACCCAGCCAAGAATCCACCACCAACCTCTTGTTCACTGATACCGTTGATTTTGATCGAGAAGATTTATCTGCCTCTTTTGGTTATAGTATCAATGAGTCTTTAAGCGCGTTCGTAGGTTACAAAGATGGTCGTACCACGATTACCGCCCGCCATTCATCCCCTTTTGCAGGGGAACGTATCAGCTTACAAGGACAAGGGGCTTTTATCGGTGCGGGGGGGGGCTGGCAAGTTCGAGATTGGGGATTTCTCTCCTTCAGTGCTGCTTATGCTCGTCTCAGTGCAGATTATAATGATTTGGTGGTGCACCGCAGTCATGGTAATGCGACGGGCACAAGCTTGGGTTTAAAGTGGAAGGCACAACTGACAAAACAATGGTATTATGATTTGGCAGTGTTACGTCATGACTATTATTATCAACACTTTAGCCGTATTGATACCAATATTTCTGAACAAATTCTCTCATTTCGTTTAGGTTTTGGATATCGTTTTTGAGAATAGCCGTAGGGCGTGTCATCAATTAGGTTTTAACAGAAAGTAGCGCGTTTAAAAACTTTTAAAGAAGCCCCCAACCCCCTAAAAGGGGATAAAG